>JAFGOU010000038.1 GCA_016926315.1 Chitinispirillaceae bacterium | reverse complement strand
TTGCCCGAACCGAACGAATAGGCCAGCGTTCCCGAGGTGATCTGAGACTCGCCAAGGTAGGGGGTCATGTAAATATCGGCCAGCACGATCAGTTCCTTAAGCTCTTCTATGGAAACGAATTTATTATGAAATATGACATTCCCCGCCACTCCGAGTTCGTCCGCCAGGAGCTGCAGAGAAAGCCGGTATTTCTCGCCCTCGTGCCGGAGAATATTCGGATGGGTGACTCCGGCGACAAGGTAAACGACATTGGGGTAGTTCCTGATGATGTCCGGGAGCGCCCGGAGCACGACTTCGATGCCTTTATTGGGCGCCAGCAGGCCGAACGTCAAAAGGACTATCTTGCCTTCGACGCCATATTTGTCCTTATAGAAGCTGGGATCGATAAAGGGCACATCGGGTATTCCGTGCGGGATCAGACGGACCTTGTCGTGAGGGACCTTATAGGCGCTGCGGAGAATTTCGATGCCTTTCCGGGACATGACTACCACGTAATCGGATATCGCCAGCAGTTCATCCATGACCCGGCGCTGCTGGACATCGGGATTCTCCAGTATCGTATGAAGCGTTGTTATCAGGGGCATTTTCAGGTTGCGCAGCAACGACAGAATGTAGCCGCCCGCTTTCCCGCCGAAAATGCCGTATTCGTGCTGGAGACAGACGATATCGACGTCGTTCAGATTTAAAAAGTCGGCGGCGGCTTTGTATGAACCTAATACCTGCTCTTTTATCTCAAACCGGACGCGTTCGGGGTAGCGATAGCCCTCTTCGATGTCGGTTATGGGAACGGCAAAACACTGGACGCCGGGGTTGATGGACGCGAAAGACTCGCAAATGTCCGTTGTAAAGGTCGCGATGCCGCATTGACGGGGGAAATAATTGCCGATAAAAGCGACTTTCTTGATGTTTATCATAATGACCCTATAAAACTCCGGCGTTTCTCTTTATCACTTGTTATAATTTAATCGCCCGGCACCGGTTTTAGTCGGGCAAAACGAGAGCAACTTTCGTATTTAAAATAATCTCCTGCGGGCACCCTGTGTTTTTGCCAGTATGAAAATTATTTAAAAGATTCGTACTCAAATAATGCCGCATCAACAATCCATTGAGGGTCTTTATAACTGCTATATCGCTTGTTATTGATGAACACCGTCGGCGTAACAGTAACGCCGTTTTTCGTCCCTTCCAGCGCCGAAGCCTGCGCCATTTTTATACAGGCGGAATCACGTATAAGTTCCCTGAATGCGGAGTCGGGCATGCCGATCTCGTGCGCCTTCCGGATGATGATTTTCTCTGAAAGCCGCTCCTTAACTTCCCCGAGCGCCAGCAACAGGTCGCTTTGCCTGTTGAGCTTGCCGGCCGCAAGAACCGCAACGTCATTGGGGCGGACGCCAAAAACCTTGATCCCGAGTTTCGCGGCCCCCCGGAGCTTCCCTTCCGTCACCTCTTCGTGGAGTTCCCTGTAGACTTTTTTGCATAAAGGGCATGACGCGGTAATATACAGCAGAATCGTTATCGGGGCGTCATCGGCGCCAACGCACCTCACCTCCGACATGTCAATCGAAAACGTCAACGTGTCCTTGAAAGTCTCGTAACGCTTCTTTAATTCCGTAACTTTTGTCGAGCAGGGCCCATTGTCCCCTTTGATCGTATCAATCCATCGGATAAACGTATCCAGCCGATGGGCTATAGCACACTCAGGGTTCTTTTTACTGCATTCATGAATCGACAGCGTGCCGCATTCCTGTATTGTAACGCTGTCCAGTCCTGCGCAGTTTCTCCGTTCGGATGAAAAAGCCGAAAAAAATCCGGCGAGGGCCAGAAGGCACACGGTCCGGAAAAAACCGTATGGTTTAATCATAATTCCGTGCTTCCTTGTGCTGCTCATCCCCTGCGGTTTACTATACGGACAGGATCGAACCGGGATTGAACTCCGGCCAAACGTCAAATCAGGCGGGTGGTTTTGCTTTAACGCATTTCACGAACAAAACCTTTTCGTTATCGGTCCCGACATGATAACACGATTCATCCTGAAGGACATATACCAGTATGTGAATCCCGCACCCGCAATCACAATCCGCCGGGCCGACCAGACCAACCAATTGCGGGACGGGCATGCCTTTTTCGATTTTATTGATATTTTCCAATATTCTCTTGTCAAACCTGACACTCTTTGAAATAATCGTATCGGATTTGATCATCATTTCTTCTTTGATGCACTTTTCACCACATTCCGAATCAATCGCGGCCGTTATCTGCTTTGACAGGGACGTGCCGCCGGTGCAGGTAAAGAAAAACGGGATCGGGACAATAAAAAGAATCTTTTTCAGATTATTAATCATCTTGCTGTTCCCGCAGGAATCTTCATGCTCCGGACTGTTAAGACCATTATCTGAATAAAAATTTATATCGTGGGTTACGTCTTTCGCCGCTTGTATCGCATTTTTTTTCATCCAAAAAAGCGAGGCCGGAGCGTTGCGCCCCGGCCTCTCATTGAACGGGTAATAGTGCAAAAGAGAAAAAGCGTAAAAATCCTACCGAGGCAACACACAACGAAACCCGTCGTCGGAGCTCCCGTAGACCGGGTTGTTTTTGCTATACCGGAACGCAGAGCGCAGGGTTAACTCGTCGCTGTTCCACCCGCCCCCCACGCACAACGCGGTAGCTTCCGCTCACAGTGCCGGTCGGATTTGTCACCGCGCCGGACCCGTAGATTCCGTACCAGTCATTGCACCACTCCCACACGTTTCCGGTCATGTCATACAACCCATAGGCGTTTGCCGTTTTCGCGGCTGCCGGGTGTGTAGTATCGCTGCTGTTGTAATACGACCAGGCGCGATCACCCATGCCGTTTGTATCGTTTCCCCACCAGTAAATCTTCGTGTTGTCTCTGCACGCATATTCCCACTCTGCATCTGTGGGCAACCGGTATCCTTTCTTCGAAAAATCTATCGCAAGCTCCCCCAAGTCCGTACACCCGTTTCCCGGTGTACCCGTTATGGACGTAAACGTATACACCGTATCTTTCCCATATTTATTGCTCCGCGCATTGCAGTACAATACCGCATCAAACCACGTCACCCGTTCCACCGGCCGTAGCAAATCTCCGGTGAAATACGAAGGATTAACTCCCATGAGCGAAGCATAATCCGCCTGCGTCACCTCGGTGCTGTCCATATAATATTCGCTGAGCGTCACCTGGTGTATGGTATCGCCCCACCAATTGACAGTGCCCGGCGTCTGACAAATCGAATCCACACCAATTAAAAATGTTCCCGCAGGGATCAGTTTCATAGTGTATACAGCCGTATCGTCCGGGTCGGTGCCTTTATCCCCGCACCCGGTAAACAGCGCTGTTCCGAAACCGAGACAGACGACGATCAAAAACCCATAGGTCTTTTTCATAAGGTTCCTTCGGTTAAGATAACTAGGGTTGTGTATTAAATAAAATAATTAAGAAACGTGATCACTCCCAGCCTCTTTGTGATAGTAGCCTGTTATACCCCGTTTATCCGTGCTATACAAGCCCCTGTGAGGCCTACAACCTTCAGGGAGTAGCAAGATAGCCCTTAACCCGCTTGTCGTATCATAGCGTAATACAGAGTAGATGTTGTGAAAGCTAAAAAATGTGCCCTGCCAATGTTCGATTAGGTGAAAGTGTCCGGTCAAGTGTCCGGTTTTCAGTCGCAACGTGGCGTATTCCGGCGTATTCGAGGCGTCACCACAGGCTGAATATTGACAAAATACAAAAGCCCTGCTCTTCTATAGAATCAAAGAGATACAGGGCTTTTGTAAAGTACCCCCGGCCTGAGTTGAACAGGCGACACCAGGTTTAGGAAACCTGTGCTCTATCCATCTGAGCTACGGGGGCGATTTTCTCGTGAACCTGCGGAGGGATAAAATACCTCAGTCCGCCTTTCATACGCAAAACAGCGCCGGATTAAAGTATATTCTCTCCTCTTAAATCACCGATAGATGCGAAAGGCGCGCGCTCCCCGATGCTGACCACGACCAGACTCAACGAGCTCTCCTGCCTCTCCTCCTTCTCCACCCCTGCCGGTAGTGACGAGTTTTTCATCGTTATCGACTCCAGGCCCGGCGTGCCGTTTGCCACGGCGCTCAAGGAACTGGCGGACAACTATGCGCTCGCGCTTTCGCGGGCAGGACTTTCGGCCGACTCCGTCGTCTTCAGCAGGCTCTTCGTCAGCGCTATCGCCGACAATAAAATGGCTATCCTGGCATCTCCCCTCTTCTGTCAACTCGAACGCGGCGCGTTTTCGCTCATCGAACAGAAGCCGGTCAACGGAGGACCGCTCTCGCTCCTCACCTACCATCTGCGCCGCGAAGGGAAAGGCATTTCACGGGTCCTCAAACACCGCTCCGCCGACGGCTGGCAGAACAGCGCCGTGTTGAAAGGGAGGTATTATTCGCTCCTTTTCACCGCCAATTTCGCCAGCGATGCCGCGCCCGACACCGGCGGCCAGACGACCGACGTTTTCAGATCGCTCGATGCCGTCGTCGCCGGCAACGGCATGCGTCTCACGGAAAACACGATAAGAACGTGGGTCTTTGTGCGGGACATTGACGACAATTACCGCGCTATGGTCAAGGCCCGAAGGGAATTTTTCTCCGCTCGCGGTCTTACCGATAAAACGCGGTATCTCGCGAGCACCGGCATACAGGGCACTACCGCGTCGGCCGGACAGCGCGTTTCCATCGACTCCCTGTCGATCGGCGGCCTGCGGCCCGGGCAGATCGTCCGCATGGAAGCGCCGGCCCATCTTTCTTCAACCTTTCTGTACGGCGTTACCTTCGAGCGGGGCCTGCGCGTGAGGTTCGGCGACCGTTCTCATCTGTATATCTCCGGCACGGCCAGCATAGACCATAAGGGCGACGTGCTGTTCACCGGCGACGCCGCCCGGCAGACCGGGCGCACCATCGAGAACATCCGCGCTCTTCTCGCGGCGCACGATGCCTCGATAAAGGACATGGCCTATCTTATCGCCTACGTGAGAAACCTTGGCGATAAGGAACCGGTGCGCAGGGTGCTCGACCGCGAGATCGGTTCCGATGTTCCTGTGGTGTTCGCGGAAGCCGCCGTATGCCGGCCTGCATGGCTCGTTGAACTGGAAGGTCTGGCGATCATCCCCGACAATACTGAATTCCCCTCTTTTTTATAACCGCTGCGCGGGACAGGGACTTGACGGAAGCGGCTCCTCCGCTGTCCGTTTCAGGGGAACTCAAAGGGATACCGTATCGCAAAATCTCCCACGCTTGCGGGAACAGGCCTGAACTTCCACCCCCAGACGCACCTCAGGACCTCTTTTTCAAAGGTCTGGTCTCCCAGATCCGACTCGATGACCGACACCCTGCTGACGGTCCCGTTTGCCCTGATGGTAAACCCGACCAGAAGCCCTCCGGCAAGCCCCGCGGCCTTGTTCCTGAGCTTTTTTTTATATAAGGCGTCAAGCTCCTTCTGGTGCGCGTCAATGACCGCCTTCACCGCCGTCGGACGCCGGTACGGGTGCTGACGCGCATCCTGTTTCTTTCCCGCCGCGCCGGAATCGCCCTTTTGCACGAGAGCGTTGCGCAGGCTGTCAAGTCTCTTCTGCTGTTCAGCGGCGCTTGTCTCCGCGGTGAGGTCAACGCTGCCGATATCCTTCACGGCATTGCGCAGGCTGTCGCCGGCGGGCGCGTGTCCGCCGTCGCCGAGCAGTTCGCTGCTGAGCAGGTTCTGGGAAACCGCCTCAGCGTATGCCTGCACTCTCTCGGAAAACCTCTTCTCCCGGTATGCCGCCAGCCGCCGCTGCGCTTCGCCGGCGACCGCCTTCTCCTGCGTAAGGTACTGGCTCATGGCCGTCAGCCGGCACTGCGCTTTTTTTGCCAACGCCGATCTTGTATCGATATGCCTGACCGCGCGGTACTCTCCGGCAGCGTCGTGGACCTGGCCAAGCTCTTCATGGGCCCGGCCCTTGCAGTAATGAATTTCCAATGCGGGTCCCGGAGGAAGCCCCTCTTCTATGGCCGCCGCATACATCCTGACCGCCTCCCTGAAATCCATCCTGCTATAGAATCTGCGGGCCTTCTCAAGGGGCTGCGCGAGCATGGCTTCAATCGCCTCCCGCTGTTTTTCCATCTCCTGGATATCATCGATAAGCTTCCATGAAAGCGCTCCGGCGCCTGCGGCTGAATACTGGCTGATCACCTGTTCAAAGAGCTGCTTGGCCTCCTGGTAATTCCCGAGCATGGAAACGCAGTATGCCGCGTGCATCATGACTGCGGCCCGTATGGCAGGAGTGACCCCGCCGGTCTTCAGCACGTCCTGGTAAACGGCAAGCGCCGGCCGGTATTTATGGCTCCGCTCGAAAAAATAGCCGATTTCCAGGACACCGATGATCGGGTCATCCTCCCGGTGAGCGGCGGACCTCTTGCCGATAAGTGCCCTGACGCCCCTGACGATATACCGGACAGGAAGGCGGTAATCGTGTCTGGTACTGCTGCCGGACATGGGAGAGCCGGAAAGGATGGCTTTCATTTCCGGACCGTAGTCGACGGAGCAGGGGTTGTCTTCCGCCGTGACGCCGCTCTTCATCGTCTCGTATCTGGAAAGAATGCCGAAAGCCGTTAAGGCCTCTTCCCGTGCCGCGGCCGAACCGAGCAGCGAATACAGTTCCTCGAAGCGGACGTCGACAAGCAGATAATTATACAGGGCGATCGCGCCTACGAACACCAGGCTCAAAACGATGCGGATGACCATGGTCAGACCGGCCGGTTCGATTCGGTATGGTACATCCTCATATCGGCGTCCGGCTGCGGCGCGCGTATCGGGCCGCTGCGCCGGTCTATGGTGTAACTCGACCCCTCAATACTCTTGACATACTTCTTGACTTCCGCTGCCACCTGGATCATTTCGGCAAGCGAATGGAAATCCCTTGTCCTGTTGGTGACCACGGCGACCGAAACGCTCATGATCGGGAACCGCTGGCGTTCTCCGCGCCGGTTGACCGATTCAATATAGCCGTTGTGATTGTCGGCGGTGCCGTAGAACCGGTGGATGCCCTTGTCGAACAGCGCGATGAACGACTTCGCGAAGGCCTCCCACTGCTCGTACCGGCTGACGGCGACGAAGTCGTCGCCGCCTTCGTGGCCGATGAAAACACCCCCCATGTCGTCACGTTTCGCCACGCTGATCAGGCAGTCCCTGGTAAACAGTATCACCTCGTCACCCTTAGTAAACCCATATTTGTCGTTGTACGCCTTGAAATTATCAAGGTCGCAGTACAGAACGCACACGATCCTCGCGTTCAGAAGGCTGTCGCTGATGTAATTCGCGATGACGATGTTGCCCGGCAGGCCCGTGAGCGGGTTGGCGCCCTTGGCCTCGTCGCGCATGCGCTGGAAAGCGACGCTCATCTCGTTGAACGAGGAGGCGAACTGGCCGATCTCGTCCTCGCGAACGATCGGCACGCGGACGTTCAGCTGCCCCTGGGCGATCTTTCTCGTTGCCGCGCTGAGCTGGCGCATGGGGAGGAAGATCATCCTTGAAAAAAGCAGGGCGAACAGCACGTGCACCAGCATCACCAGCACCCCGATGATCAGGCATTGACGGTAGAGATAGGTCATCTGTTTGTCGATGTCTTTCATGGGGAGCATGACCGATGCCACGCATATCTTGTCAACGCCGTAGCTGAACGGCAGATACAGCGAAATAGTCCGCCGCTTCCGGTTGACGCGGTGGGAAAAAAGCCTTCCCTCGAACCCCTGCTGGGTCATGGCGGTTTTTATCATGGCAAGCTCGTCTGCGCCGGCGGCTTTTTTCCCGGTGATCCTGTTGCCGCTGACGTCGACAAAAACGCTCCCGTTTTCCCCGTACAGCGTCAGCTCGCTGATGTCGAGCGATACCGCTTCCCTGATGATCTTATTGATATAAACCGGCGACAGATCGCCGGTTTTTGCCATGATGCGGTCGATGCGTGCCTTGAGGCTGGAGGCCGAATGCTGGCTGTTGAGGATCGCGTTCTCGGCGATAAGATCAAGCTGGTTTTCAAATACCATCAGGACAAAAATGGAGATGTTGAGGACCGTCAGGAACAGATACATCAGGGCGGTCTTGAAGCCCAACGAGCGTGTGTTGAAAAATTTCATTGGACAAAGCTCCGGATACGTCTTAACTATGATACCTCTAGGTAGCCCTGTATGCAAGATAGTTTTACCGATAGGCCATCTCCCGCCCCTTCCGGGTCTTGTACGTTCTATTTGTCAATAATCGGCCTGAAATCGTTCGTGGTGTCAACCGAGGATATCCTGCACGGTATTTTTTTTATCGCAGGCGGCAGGCCCTTTGAAAAAAACGCCTGAAGGATGACGGTCCTTTTTTCGCGCGGGTTGATGTTTCCCCCGAACACGAAATTGCCGATGCTGTAAGCGATATGCCGCTCGCGGTACTTTTCGACCGGCTGGAGAACGTGGGGATGGTGTCCGACGACGAGGTCCGCCCCGGCGTCAATGAGTGCGCGTCCCATCGCCCGCTGCCTTCCGTCAGGCCGGTACCTGCGCTCCTGCCCCCAGTGCATTGCAACAATGATGAAATCGACCGAGTCGCGGATGGATCTTATGAAAGGGAACAGCGAATCCGGCAGGCGGAAACTCTGCCCGATAAAAGCAAAGCGCAGGCCGCCGATATCCTTGAAAAGGACGTTGTCGTAGCCGAAAAAATCGATGCCGTATCTGCGCAGGTTCCTCGCCGTCTCGGCGTATCCGGAATCCCCGTAATCCCAGGAGTGGTTGTTGGCCGTGGTAACGCACTCGACGCTGCCCTCTCTGAGAATGTTCAGGTAGTCCGGTTTTCCCCTGAAGCGGAACTGCTTTTCAACCGGGGTCCCGGAATCGATGATGGCGGTCTCCAGGTTGGCCACGGTGTAATCATCAGCCGCGAGCACGCCTTGTACGCCGGAGAAAAAGTAGGCGTAGCCGCACCGTTCCACATACCGGTCGAAGGTATTCCACCGGGCATCGCATCCTATGGTGCAGTCGCCGAGAAAACTTATGGTGACCTGCCTGGAAAAAACGCCGGCGGCGGAAAAAATCATCACCATCATCATGCGCTTCATAATCATAAAAATAGCAGAGAATCGGAAGAGGTGTCAATCAAAGGCGGATTTTACCCTGACCCGGCGCCGGAAATGCTCACGACAACCCCACGGCTCTCCCGTCGGGCAGTATCCTTATTCTGGCAGCGGCAGGGACTTTCGGCAGCCCGGGCATCGTCACGATATTCCCGCACACCGCCACTATGAAGCCGGCGCCTGCCGAGATGCGCAGTTCATTGACCGTAATGCGGAAATCCTTCGGGACACCGGCCAGCTTCGGGTTGTCGGAGAGCGAAAGCGGCGTCTTGGCGATGCAGACCGGAAGCCCGCCGTAGCCGAATTTTTCGATGGTGGCGAGCTCGCTCCGCGCCGGAGCGTCAAAGGAGACCCCTTGTGCGCCGTACATTTTCTGAGCGATGGCCGTGATTTTCCTCTCAACGGGCTCCTTAAGAGTGTAGAGAAAGGCCAAGGCTTTCCTCGGTCTGCGGTCCGCCAGGCGCATGACCGCCCGTGCCAGCGGCGCGGCTCCGCTCCCCCCTCGTGCATAATTATCGCAGACAACGGCTTCGACCCCCTGCTTTTCGCAGAAACGTACAATGGCATTAAGGTCCCGAGGGCTGTCTTCCGCGAACCGGTTGAGTGCCACGACAGGTTCGATATTGAAAAGCCTGACGTTCTCGATATGTTTGGCAAGATTGCCCAGCCCTCCATCGGCCGTACATCCTCCGTGCCAGGCTATTGCCCGTGCAGTGGCGACAATAACGGCAGCCGCGGGCCTGAGGCCGGCGGTGCGGCACTTGATGTCAAAGAACTTCTCTGCGCCGAGGTCGGTGCCGAAACCCGCCTCGGTCACCACATACTCCGACAGAGCGAGCGCCATTCTGGTGGCGATAACGCTGTTGGTGCCCTGCGCGATATTGGCGAACGGGCCGCCGTGGACGAACGCCGGCGTCCCTTCGAGCGTCTGCACGAGGTTGGGATTGATGGCGTCGCGCAGAAGGACCTGCATGGCGCCCACCGCACTGATGTCGCGGGGATACACCGGCCGGCCGTCGCTTGAAAAGGCGACCACCATCCTGCCGAGCCTGCGGCCGAGGTCATGGTAATCCGAGGCAAGGCAGAGGATCGCCATCACTTCGCTCGCCGGCGTTATGCAGAAGCCGTCCTTGCGGGGTATGCCGTGCTTTACGCCGCCCAGCCCGATGAAAATCTCCCTGAGCGCCCGGTCGTTCAGGTCTATCACCCTGCGGAGCACGATGCGGCGCGGATCTATATGCAGCTCGTTCCCGTGCTGAAGGTGGTTGTCGAGCATCGCTGCCAGGAGATTGTTGGCCTTTTCGACCGAATACATGTCGCCGACGAAGTGCAGGTTTATGGACTCGGAGGGGCACACCTGAGAACGGCCCGAGCCGGTACCGCCGCCCTTGATTCCGAAATAGGGGCCGAGCGACGGTTCGCGCAGGCATATTGACGAGCGAAAACCGAGCCGGCGCAGGGCGTCGCCGAGGCCGATGGTTATGGTCGTCTTGCCCTCGCCCTGCGGCGT
>JAFGOU010000037.1 GCA_016926315.1 Chitinispirillaceae bacterium | reverse complement strand
TCGGCATCCTGGTGTTTGCCAACTGGGGCCGACCGGCAGACCAGCATGGCGTATGGCACGCGATATTCGCAGCGAAATGGGTGCTGACCTCGCTTCTGGCAGCCGGTTTCGCGCTGACACTGGTGCTCATCCTTCGTATGGCGTGGCTGAAAGTGGTTCTGGCCTCGGTGCCGACAATCGCGGCTGCGATCGCGTTTCGCCATGAACCGCTCGTTGCTTTCACGGTCGGCTCCATTGGGCTTGCCGCGATTACCGCGACCGACAAAGGCGAGGCCGGTGACTGGCTGTCGCAGACCTGGAGCTTTGTCAAACAGATCACACCGCTTTTGCTGGTCGGCGTCCTGGCGGCCGGATTCTTCTTAGGCCGGGTGGGGCACGAGGGAATCATCCCTTCACAGTGGATATCCACCCTGGTCGGCGGCAATTCGCTTGGTGCGAATTTTTTCGCGTCAATCGTGGGCGCTTTCATGTATTTCGCCACGCTCACCGAGGTGCCTATTCTCCAGGGACTCATGGGCAGCGGCATGGGAAAAGGTCCGGCACTGGCGCTTCTGCTCGCGGGTCCTGCGCTCTCGGTGCAGAGCGTGCTGGTGATCAACGCGGTCATTGGGTCGAAGAAAACCATCGCGTACATGACGCTGGTGGTGGCCATGTCAACGGTTGCGGGATTACTATACGGAACATTTTTTTGACGACCTGTCTCGGATAAGGAGAAACATTATGAAAAAAGTCCAGGTGCTCGGCACCGGTTGTCCCAAGTGTAAAAAGCTTTTCGAGGCGGCGCAGCAGACAGCCAGGGAACTCGGGATCGAGGCCGACGTCACGAAGGTGGAGGATATCAATGAAATCCTGAAATTCAATGTGATGATGACTCCGGCGCTGGTCGTGGACGGCGAGGTGAAAGCCGTGGGAAGAATACCAAAATCTGAGGAATTGAAGGCACTGATACGGTAAAGCCACGGTCAGCTCAATTGAAAGAAAGGAAGGAAGAATGAAACCCATGAAAGAGGTACTCTACCGCTCGGTCATGGCACTGTGCATCATCTCCATTTTTTCCTGTGGTGATGCAAAGCAGCCTCAGACACAAAAACGGCCAGACGAAAAAGCCGCGGCAGTGAAAAACGATTCAGCCGTTGCGGATACGTTGCGATCGAGGGCGGCTTCGGATCGGCGCCTGGTCGTTTATTACTTCCACGGTCATGCGCGGTGTCCTACCTGTATACAACTTGAAAACTATGCGAAATCGGAAGTCGAAGCAGCGTTCGCCAGCGCCATAAAAAAGGAAAGGCTGGAATGGAGGACCGTGAACATCGAGGAAAAAGGCAACGAACATTTTGCCGACGATTACAAGCTGTACACGAAATCCGTCATCGTTTCCACCATGAGAGGCGGCAGGGAAGTGTCCTGGAAAAATCTGGACAAGATCTGGCAGCTCGTGCGTGACGAAAAGAAATACCGGGAATACATCAGGACCGAAGTGCAGGCCTGCCTTGCGGGAACATGCTTATGACCGAGTCGTGGATGGCGATCGTTTCCGCGTTGTGGCTGGGGATTCTGACCTCCATCAGCCCGTGCCCGCTCGCCTCGAACATCGCGGCTGTTTCATATGTGGGGAGAAGGGTCGGCAGCACGCGCATGGTGCTGCTATCCGGTCTTCTCTACACAATAGGCCGGACACTCGTTTATATCACTTTAGGTATTATGATCGCCAAAGGCTTGCTTACCATTCCGGGCATATCGAATTTTCTGCAACATTATATGAATAAAATAGTTGGTCCGATGTGTATTGTCGTTGGCCTTCTTCTTTTCGGATTTGTCCGGATGCCTTCAGGAGGGGGCGGTATAAGCAAGAGAGTGCAGCAAAACATTGATACCATGGGCATCTGGGGCGCAGGAGTGCTGGGGATTCTCTTTGCACTGGCGTTCTGTCCGGCCTCGGCGGGTCTGTTTTTCGGCGGCCTTGTATCTATCGCAATAAAGAACGGTTCAACAGTCGTCATTCCTGCTGTTTATGGTATCGGCACGGCCGTCCCGGTTATCATTTTTGCCGTTGTGCCTGCTTTTGCTGCTAATATGGTCGGAAAAATTTTCAATACGCTTTCGATTATCGATGCTTGGGCTAGAAGACTAACTGCCGTACTTTTCCTCCTCATCGGCGCTTATTTGATACTTACTCACTGGTTAGGGATCTATCTGTTTTTTTGACTTATCCCTATAAAATCGAGTATTTTCAATATGTTTGCCGATACTATGCCTTTTTCAGGTTTTTAAAAGTAAAAGGACACGCATGATCATTGCCATTGACGGTCCGGCAGGGTCGGGAAAAAGCTCAACCGCTCGGGCGGTCGCGGCGCGGCTGGGATTTCAGTACCTGGACACGGGCGCCATGTACCGGGCCGTCACGCTCAAGTGTCTGGAAAAGGGCATTGCGGCAACGGATCATGAGGGTCTTGAAAAGGCGGTTGCCGAAATGGAGATCGATTTTACCGGCAACCCGCCGCAGGTGCGCACGTTTCTGGACGGCAGGGACGTTACGGAAGCGATCCGCAGCGACGAGGTGACGAAAAACGTGTCGGATTACTGCATGCCGGCAGTGGTGCGCGCGCAGCTCGTTTCGCAGCAGCGCAGGATAGCGTCGCGTTCGTCGGTCGTGTGCGAGGGGCGCGACATCGGTACCGTGGTGTTTCCCGATGCGGACCTGAAGTTTTTCATGCTCGCGTCGGTCGAGGAGCGCGCACGGCGGCGCCGGAAGGATTTTGCGGCGCTGGGCATCAGCAAGTCCATCGAAGAGCTTGTACGCGAGATCACGGCGCGCGACGCCAAGGATTCCACCAGGGAAAACAGCCCTCTTGTCAAGGCGCCGGACGCCGAGGAGGTCGACACCACGTCCATGACCCTTGACGGGCAGATAGAATTTATCGTCAACAAGGCGCTGGTCGTTGCGCGAAAGAGCGGCACGGCAGCGCATGCATCCATTCACCCTTAACCCGCAGGAGTTTGTACTGTTATGTCAGATTCGTCAGTCGAGGAAAAAAACGCAATAAAAGCGACCGATGCTTCGGGAAACGAAGTTGATTTAAGCGAGTTCGAAGAGGATTTCTATACTCCGGAACAGGTGAAAAAGGCGCTGGAGGAATACAATAAATCGCTTGACGGCCTCGAAGAAGGGCAGGTGGTGCACGGCAGGATCCTCCGCATCACGGCCAAGGAGGTGATTGTCGACGTCAATTTCAAGTCCGAAGGGATCATACCGTTGTCGGAGTTCAAGAACGTGCAGGATTTCAAACCGGGCGACGAGATCGACGTGTTTCTCGAGCAGGTCGAGGACAGCGAAGGGCAGATCATCCTGTCCAAGTCCCGGGCCGACTTCCTGCGCGTATGGGACCGGATATTCGAGGCGTTTGAAAAGCAGGAAACGGTCGAGGGCAGGGTCATGCGCCGGATAAAGGGCGGCGTGGTGGTCGACCTGTTCGGCGTGGACGCGTTCCTGCCCGGTTCGCAGATCGACCTGCGTCAGATCCCGGACATGGACGCGATCCTGGGACAGACCTTCAAGTTCCGCGTGATCAAGGTGAACAAGGTACGACGGAACATCGTGGTGTCGCGGCGCGTGATCCTTGAGGAGGACCGTTCGCAGATGCGCGGGAAGATCCTTGCCGAGCTGGAAAAGGGCCAGATACGCGAAGGCACGGTCAAGAACATCACCGATTTCGGCGCGTTCATCGACCTCGGGGGCGTGGACGGGCTCCTGCACATCACCGACATGTCGTGGGGCCGCGTCAACCATCCGTCGGAGATCGTGGCGCTCGGGGACCAGCTCAAGGTCAAGGTGCTGGACTTCAACGAGAACAAGGAGCGCATCTCGCTCGGGCTCAAGCAGCTGACCGAACATCCCTGGAAGGGTATTGAGGATAAATTTCCCGAAGGCTCGCGCGTGCGCGGCAAGATCGTTTCGATCACGGACTACGGTGCGTTCATGGAGCTTGAAAAAGGCATCGAGGGGCTTATCCATATTTCGGAAATGTCCTGGACCCAGCACATTAAGCACCCGTCGAAGATCGTGGGCGTGGGCGATATCGTGGAGGCCATGGTGCTCAAAGTCGACAAAGTCAATCAGAAGATATCGCTCGGGATCAAGCAGCTTGAACCTGACCCGTGGGAAAAGGTGCCGGACGAGTTCCAGATAGGCGATATCGTGTCCGGCAAGGTCCGCAACCTGGCGGCGTTCGGCGCGTTTGTGGAGCTCCGCGAGGGGATCGACGGGCTCATTCACATTTCCGATATGTCGTGGACCAGGAAAATCAACCATCCCGGCGAACTGGTCAAAAAAGGCGATTCGGTCGAGGTAAAGGTGCTTGATATTGACATGGACAAGCGGCGCATATCGCTCGGCATCAAGCAGCTTGCCGAGGACCCGTGGCCCAATCTCGCCTCGACCTATGCGGTCGGGACCGAACTGGCCGGATGCGACGTCGCGCGAATTCTTGACCGCGGGATCGTGGTCACGTTGGGCGCCGAGGTGGAGGGCTTTATTCCGCTCAACCAGCTCGGCCAGGAATGCAACCATCCGTCGCGAGTGTACAAGGTGGGCGACGCGGTGCCGGCTGAGGTGATTGAGTTCGACCTTGAAGGCCGAAAAATCGTGCTGTCGATCGAGGAATATTTCAAGGACAAGGAGGAAGCGCGCGCAGAGCACGCGGCCGCGTTCCCGGTCAAGCCGGCGCCCGAAGGCAAGACCGGCAGGGGCAGGAAGCATGATTCGGCCGAGGCGAAAGCGTCAAAGGAGAAGAAAGAAAAGGCGGAAAAAGCCGAAGAGAGTGAAACATCCTCTGGAAACGCCGAGGAGGAAAAGGGTACGTAGCATTTTCAAGAAGAGCTGCGCGGCGAGTATGCCCCGCGCCGGAGAGAGTCGCGGGGTGTTTTACACGGCAACAATCTGATCGAGTGCGAGCGCGGCCAGGCCGGCGACCATTTCGATTTTTATAAGGGAGGAAAGAAGCGGCAGCCGTATTCTCCAGGTGGCGCGCATGAAGAGCAGGAACCATGCGAGGTGCAGGGGCAGCGCTGCGGCAGCACAGACGATCGCGTAGACCGCGCCGAAATTACGGCTCAGCCAGGGGACGAAGAGCAGTCCCGCGTAGGCCAGGCACAGGACCGTAATGACGGCCCGCAGCGCAGGGCCGGGCAGGAGCGCGGTGGTGGCAATGCCCGCCGCCCGGTCGCCCGGTTCGTCCTGAAGGTCTTTGATGATTTCGCGGATGACATTGAGAAGAAACGCGAGTGCTGCCGGGACCAGGAGCCGGTTGAAAAGCGGTCCGGTAAGGCCGCCGAACAGCAGCGCGTACGCGACCAGCAGGGAAACGACGATATTGCCGAACAGCGGCGTTCCCTTGAAGTACCTGGTGTAAAGAACAAGAAGCAAAAGCGGAACCAGGGTAGCTACTGCGTGGAGTGAAGAAACGAAAAGCGCGCTGCCGACGGCAATGAGGGCGAGAAAGGCGGCGTACAGCCACGCGTGCAGGGGGACAAGATCCCCGCGCGGCAGGGGACGGTCCGGATGGCTGATGCGGTCGGTCGCGCGGTCCCTGAGGTCGTTAGTTACATTTCCGAACGCGGTAGCGCACATGCCGGCAATGACCAGAAGGGCAAGCGCCGACGGTATCAACGTCATGTGGCTGAGCCAGAAGCCGAGGCAGACCGCAGCACCGGTCATGAGCATGTTTCCGGGTCGGGCCGTCCTGACATAGGGAATGAGCGTACGCATATGGTTTTTCAATATACAAAAATGACGCTCATGGTATTTTTGTATTTTCTAAGGCCGGCCGTCGGACCTTATGAGGAGGGCGTACTTGTCAAATAATATCAAGCACCGCTGGTGGATGCTTTTCGGCGTTACCGCGGCCGGGTTTGCACTGGACCAGTGGACAAAGGCGCTTGCCGTGCGTCATCTGTCCGGCGGTACGGTCAAGCAGCTTATCGGCGAGCATCTTGAGCTGGTCCTGGTGTACAACCGGGCCGCGGTGTTCGGGCTTGATCCGCGGAAGATCATTTCAGATTTTCCGATAGATCTTTTTTTCACCGTGGCCACCATAATCGCCATTGTTGTGATGGTGCTTTATTACCGGCACCTTAAAAGAACCGAGATCGCCATGCACTGGGGTCTGGCGCTGGTCCTGCCGGGTGCTCTGGGCAATCTGTTCGACCGTCTCCTTCACCCGGGCAGGGGCGTGGTGGATTTCATCAAGGCAGATCTTAACGTGCGGCCGTTTGATCCCTGGCCCGTGTTCAATCTGGCCGACGCCTGGGTCACCATGGGCGTGGCCGTGATGATCGGGGCGTTTGTTGTTGACGAGATGAAGCGGAAAAAGGCGGCGCCGCAGGCGCCGCCTGCCGGAGCCGCGCCCCACGGCGATCAGGGGCTTTCCGACCCTCCCAAAAAGACCGGGTGAGATCCCATGAACGGCGCAGCGACCGAGAAGACGATCACCGTGCCGGCCTCGGCGTCCGGGATGCGCGTGGACATTTTTCTGGTGCATGCGTGCGACAATTACTCGCGGGCGCTGCTCCAGAAACTGATCGCGGCGGGAAACGTCACGGTCAACGGCAGCGTGGTCCCGAAGCGATACCGCCTCTCGGAGGGAGAGACGGTGGTCATCCATGACCTCGAATCGTTCGTGGTCACCACGCCGGTGCAGCCGGAGGAGATACCGCTGGAGATCATTTACGAAGATGACGCGATTCTGGCTGTGAACAAGGCGGCTGGCATTGTGGTGCATCCCGGGATCGGCAACAGGAGCGGCACCCTGGTGAATGCGCTTCTGTATTATTGCTCATCGCTTTCCGCGGGTTCCCATAAAGACCGGCCCGGGATCGTGCACCGTCTGGATAAACAGACGTCTGGCGTACTGCTGGTCGCGAAAACAAACAGGATCCATTGGGCCATGGCGCGCGCTTTTTCCTCGCGGGAGATACAGAAAACCTATATGGCATTTTGTATCGGGATACCCCCGGAGATGAAGGGAACGATCGACACGCCGCTCGGCCGGAACAGGAACGATCCGGTCAAGCGCGCGCCGGATGCTCAAGGGAAACCGTCGGTCACCGAATATGAGATGGTTGAAACAAAAGACCGGATTTCGCTTGTCCGCCTCATGCCGCATACCGGACGTACGCATCAGATACGGGTGCATTGCAGTAGCGCCGGTTTCCCTTTGGTGGCCGATGACCTGTACGGAGGAGGGAAAGGCAGGCTAGAGCGAATTCCTCCTGCTCAGCGCCCGTTTGCGCAGTCGCTGTACAACTGTTTTACACGGCATGCGCTGCACGCGCTGGCCATTGCGTTTATACACCCCGCTACGCGCAGGGAAATGACGATTACCGCACCGTATCCCGCTGATTTCCAGGCTGCACTCTCCCTCATTGGCAGAGAAGACCTTGTCTGACGCATAACCCGTTGATAAACAATAGTGAACCTGTGTATACCAGAAAATTGATTTTAAAACGGAATGATTGGAAAAACCGGCCATAAGGTATTATTTTATAGGTGGAGGGGATTTAGAAGTTCTCAAAGAAGCGCCCGAATGCTGTTTTACTCATGTCAATGCGTCAGGCGGATGAAGCAATGGTTGCGCACGGGTGGCTAATTTAAACGTAAAAGTAACTGTATACACATGAATGCGTTGAGTGGAAAATCATCTTGCATTTCGACCAATACTATAGTATTAGTTAATTATCAATTCTAATATAGGAATTTTTAGCGCACCGGGGAAGCGCTTTACGAATGGAGTGAAGGGAGCGATAGCCATATGCGACAGCCATTATCATGCCGGCACACGATCATAGCGTTTAACCATGTACGATCCAGGGGAGCGGTCGGTATGGGTACGCTGGTACTGTGTATGCTTTGTGCTTTTCACCTTCAGGCCCAGGAGGACTATTCCACCTGGGGAGATTCCGTTAGAATTTCCATTAATACCTCGTCAAGCGGCGCGAATGTCGCCAATTCGGTGTCAAATTTTCCGATTCTTGTCCGGCTCAATCCGGGTAATTTTTCCGGGTTCAGCCGCACCCAGCCGGGCGGCGCGGACATCAGGTTCGCCACTTCGTCGGGCGCGCATCTCAATTACCAGATCGAGCGGTGGGTGGATGGTTCTAACAACAACGATACTGCGGTAATCTGGGTGCGGGTTGCTTCCATTTCCGGAAACAACAGTTCGCAGTACATTCGCATGTATTACAACAAAAGCGGTGCTCCGGACAGCAGCAACGGGGGGCTCGTTTTTAACAATGGATTCACCAGCGTCTGGCACCTCAATGACGCAACCGGTGCCGGGCCGCGGGACGCGACCGCGACCGGCAACCATTTTGCCACGCGCTCCGGTGTGACCCGTACCGCAGGCGTGATCGGATTTGGCCGCAGGTATGGCGCCCAGATCGGCGCGTACGATACGATTGCAAGCCGGAGCAGCCTGAACATTGACGCGAACAGGAACATGACCATCTCCGCATGGGTAAACCGCGCAGGTAACGGGCCCACGAGCTCGCCGGACCAGGGGATTTTCTGCAAGTACCGATGGGATACGGTTGGACACAAGAACATGCGGGAGTATGCGCTGATGTACTGGGCGCCAAATTATGCGTCAACAGCCGCCGACACCGGCTTCAAGTTCCGGCTCTCTGCAGACGGGGCTGCGGATACAAGGGCCCCCCGTACCACCACCTATGTTTCAGCAGTCAATAACACATGGAACCATGTGGTAGCAACGTCAGACGGCACAAACATGCGGATCTATCTGAATGGCGTGCTGCAGACTCTGACCGGTACTGCAACGACTCCGTCGACTATATTTTCCGGCTCTGGGGCAGCGACCATTGGAATTATGGAGGACGATACAGTCACCTGGGGAAGCACTACCTGTTGCAGGCAGTACTTCAATGGAAGTATCGACGAAATCCAGTTCAGCAGGAGCGTGGCGCGCAACGCTGACTGGATAAAGCTTACCTTTGAAACGCAGCGGCCCTCTGCCAATTGCGTGGGCGTACTGCCCCATGTGCCGCCTGCAATAACCACACAGCCGTCGCCGGTTTCCGTGCTCGTGGGAGCGAATGTGAGTATGAACGTTGTCGCAACAGGGACTCCCACGCTCAGGTATGCGTGGTATAAAAACAGCGTATCGCAGGCAAATATCGTGGCCAATCAGACTTCGGCAACGCTCTCGCTCACGAATGTCCAGCTGATCGATTCAGGAAATTATATCTGCGTGGTGAGCAACGAGTACGGCTCTGCGCAGAGCAATCCGGCAAAACTGACTGTTGCCTCGCCCAATAACCCTCCGACCATTACCGTTCATCCCTCGCCCAATACCGTGTATCAGACCCAGACCGCGAACATGTCGGTCGGCGCGACCGGTACGTCGCCGCTGACATTCCAGTGGTACAAGGTGGTAGGCGGCCAGAACCAGGAAGTGGCGGGACAGACCACGCAGACCTTGACTATAGCAAATGCGGAGTTCTCGGACAGCGGATTGTACCGGTGCGTGGTGACCAACCCGTATGGCAGCGCCACGAGCAATACCGCGCGCCTGACCGTGCTCAACGGGGCGCCGGTCATCACGGTGCAGCCAAAGGACACGGTCGTTCTGGCAACGCGGCCGGCCAGCTTTACCATTACCGCGACGGGCGTGGGGACCCTGCGGTATGCATGGTACAAGGGGGTCGTCGACGCCAGCACGCGGGTCGCGACCACCCGGACCCTCTCTTTTACGAGTGTCGTTTTTTCGGATTCAGGCAGCTACATCTGCGAGATAATCAATGATTACGGCTGGGTGCAGAGCCGCGCCGCGAAGCTCACCGTGAATGACGGCAGTCCGGTTATTACGCAGCATCCGAGGGATACCATGGTGCTCGAAAATAGCGCCTGGAACATGTCGGTGACCGCAAGCGGCCAGCCGACCCTGCGGTATGAGTGGTATCAGCAAGGAAATTCAACGAAGAGAGGTGAAAACAGGATATTGACCGTCTCCTCAGCTGTTCT
>JAFGOU010000395.1 GCA_016926315.1 Chitinispirillaceae bacterium | reverse complement strand
GAGTCGCCGCCGCCGATCACCGTGATGGCCCCGGGCAGCCCGGCGAGGGTAGACGCAATGGTCGTGGTACCGAGCGCGAATTTCGGATACTCGAACACGCCCATGGGGCCGTTCCAGAAAACGGTTTTTGCGCCGGCGAGCGCGTTTTTGAACGCGGCGATTGTTGCCGGACCGATGTCCATGCCGAGCCAGCCGTCTTCGATCGCGGTGCCGCTGGTATTCTTTGATTCAGCCTCAGCGGAAAACTCCCTTGCCACCACATGGTCGACCGGGAGCAGCAATTGTACTTTTTTCTCCTGCGCCGCAGAAAGAATTTTCTTCGCGGTGTCGATCTGATCGTCCTCCACCAGTGACTTGCCGACCGCGATCGACTGCGCCTTCAGGAAGGTATACGCCATGCCGCCGCCGATGATGATGCTGTCGACCTTGTTCAGCAGACTTTCGAGCACCGCGATTTTTGACGAGACTTTCGCGCCGCCGATGATCGCCACAAACGGCTTGGCCGGGCTCTTGAGCACCTTTTCGTCAAGGAATTCGATCTCTTTTTCCATGAGGAATCCGGCGACCGCGGGAAGATGGTGCGCGATGGTTTCGGTGGAAGCGTGGGCGCGGTGGGCGGTGCCAAAGGCGTCGTTCACGTACACGTCGCCATAGGTGGCCAGAACGGTGGCCATGGCTTCGCGCTCTGTCGCATCCTTGGAGGTCTCCTCTTTATGGTACCGGGTATTTTCGAGAAGCAACACCGTACCGTCCGTAAGCCCGGCGACCATGTTTTTCGTCTCGTCGCCCATGCAATCAGGCGCGAGCGCTACCGTTTTTCCGAGCAGTTGGGAGAGGTGCGCGGCGACTGGCGCCATCTTGTGCTTGCCGTCGCTGAATTTCTTCTCGTCAAACGGCTTGCCGTCTTTCTCCGCCTTTTCCTTCGCCTTTTTGATGTCCTTTTTGGGATCCCCGAGGTGGGACATCAGGACAAGGCTTTTAGCCTGCTGTTCAAGCACGTACCGGATCGTTGGCAGCGCGGCAGTGATCCGCGTGTCGTCCTGAATGACCCCGTCCTTGAGGGGGACATTGAAGTCAACGCGCATGATGACCCGTTTGCCTGCGAGGGAAAGGTCACGAACGGTTTTCTTTGCAATTGCCATGGTTCCTCCTTATAGCACGCGATCGATACGATGAAAAGAGGAACGGTCGATACGACCGTTCCTCTCTGATGTTTCCCGAGGTTTTCCTTACTTCGTGGCCATGTGTGCGATCAGGTCGAGAACCTTGTTCGAATAGCCCCACTCGTTGTCATACCAGGAAACAAGTTTGACAAATGTGTCCGAAAGCGCGATACCGGCCTTTGCGTCGAACACCGAGGTATTGACTTCGCCGATAAAATCGCTCGAAACGACATCTTCGTCGGTATAGGCGAGAATGCCCTTGAGTTCTCCGGCAGAGGCGGCCTTCATCGCGGCCTTGATCTCGTCGTACGTCGCCGGCTTGGCAAGGCGGCAGGTGAGGTCGACCACCGAAACGTTGACCGTAGGAATGCGGAACGCCATGCCCGTGAGTTTTCCCTTGAGTTCGGGAATCACCTTGCCGACCGCCTTGGCCGCGCCGGTGGACGACGGGATGATGTTGAACCCCGCCGCGCGTCCGCCGCGCCAGTCCTTCATGGACGGGCCGTCGACGGTTTTCTGCGTTGCCGTGACCGAATGCACCGTGGTCATGAGCCCTTCGAGAATCCCCCATTTGTCATTGACGACCTTGGCGAGCGGGGCAAGGCAGTTGGTGGTGCAGGAGGCGTTCGAGACGATGGGTTCGCCGTTATAAACCTTATGGTTGACGCCCATGACGAACATCGGCGTGTCGTCTTTTGACGGGGCCGAAAGCACGACCCTTTTTGCGCCGGCCTTGAGGTGCGCGCCCGCTTTTTCCTTGTCAAGGAAAAGGCCGGTGGATTCGACCACATAGTCGGCGCCCACTTCGTTCCATTTCAGGTTCGCCGGATCTTTTTCCGCGGTCACGCGGATCGCCTTGCCGTTTACCACGAGCTTGCCGTCCTTCACTTCCACGTTGCCCTTGAAACGGCCGTGTACCGTGTCGTAGCGGAGCATATAGGACATGTAGTTCGCATCGAGCAGATCGTTGATTCCCACGATATCGATATCCTTACGCTCACATGCGGCACGAAAAACCAGACGGCCGATACGTCCAAAACCGTTAATTCCCACTTTTATTGCCATGACATCCTCCTGAGATAATGTTAAATGACCGACGTAACTGTATGATTTTGTTAAAATATCAAGAATAGCGCACTGCGATGAATGGGTATCGAGAAAAGGAAATATACGTTTCTACAGGGTTTTAGGTCAAGATTCAAAAAAAGTTGATCACTCTTGAGCAGGGGTCGGCATCTCCTTCACCATTGACCTGGTACAGCCCCGGGAGTGGCAGACCCGGCATTACGCTGCGCCTGCAAAATGACCGTGGACGGCCGTTTTACCTCCCTCATGGCATGGTTCCAGATGAAGACCTTTTTTTCGCGCGGAATATCCACCTCCTTGAGTGCCTGGATGAGCAGCTCCTTGGATACGCTTTCGATGGAAACCTCTTCAGTCCGCACCACCCTGCAGTTGGCAAAGGTGTAGTTTTTCCGGTTCTCCGCGGTCATGATCTCCAGAATGCGGCCGCGGTTTCCGTCGTAGCGCTCCTGTAATGTCTGCACCTGGCGGCGGAGATCAAGGGATTCTCCTATCAAACGGTCGAGTTCCTGAGGCATGGGATAAAAATACAAAAGGCAGGTGGAGAATCCCAGAAGCTTGATCAGGAATCATACTTGCGGATAAAAACCGCATAAGGTATAATCTAGACAGTCTAGATAGAAAAGGAGGCTCAAATGGAATCCCTATGGCAACTTCAGGAGGCTAAAAACCGGTTCAGCGAGCTGGTGAACCGCGCCATTGCCGATGGTCCGCAGGAGATCTCGCGACATGGAAAAAAGACCGCAGTCATTCTATCTGTAGAGGAGTACAGACGTCTGAAAAAAGATCCGCATGAACCCATCACTGACTTTTTCCGCCGGTCGCCGCTGTCGCAGATAACCCTCGAAAGAAACAGGGACTATCCCCGGGAGGTGGAGCTGTGAACTACCTGATCGACACCTGCGTGATTTCCGAACTGGCTAAACCAAAACCCGAAAAATCGGTCATTCAATGGATAGAAGGGTGCAACGAAGACGTTCTGTTTCTAAGCGTGTTGACGATCGGTGAAATTCAGAAAGGTATTGTAAAAGTCAGTGACAAAACGCGGCGGATAAAACTTCAGCAGTGGCTGGACGCCGAACTCAGACCCCGGTTCGCGCGCCGGACCCTTTCGGTTACCGAAGAGGTGGCCATGACCTGGGGGCTCCTGCAGGGCAGGGCAGAAGCGGGCGGCCGGCCTGTTCCCACCATCGACGGACTGCTTGCTGCGACCGCTCTCGCCCATAATGCAACGCTCGTCACGCGCAACGATGCGGATTTCATCGCGACCGGGGCCATGCTCCTGAATCCGTGGGAATGATTGCGGCGGACCGGCAAGTCGCTTATACGTCGAAAATGCGCGCCGATCCGCTGAAATAGATTGCTCCGGGCCTGCTTCTATTGATATATTACTCAAATGGTTCCCCTATCCCGCGATACCGACCTCCAGACCGAACAACTACTTGTTTCGCTCATCCGGCAATCGTCCGTGCCTCGCCGGCTGGCGCGCATGCGTTCCCTGTCGCAGAGCGTCATGGAGCTGAGCCGCCGCGCCATAAAACGGGCAAATACAACGGCGAGTGACGATGAACTCTCCGTGCTTTTCATCCACCATTTCTATGGTGAATCCCTTGCCCGGAATTTCCGCCGTTTCATCGATCGGGGCAAGCATGAATAAGCCGGACATTCTTGCCGCACTCTCACCGCTCATCGATTATCTGCGCCGATGGGCCCGGGAACTCAACGTTTCGGATTTACTCGACCGGGCATTTTCCGACGCCGGATTCACCACCAACCACCAACCGTAAGGCGGACGCTCCATGGCGTTTCATTTCACCAGCTCAAATTCCCGCGCTCCCCGACTTTTCTTCATCGCCGGGCCATGTGTCATCGAAACCGGGTCACTTTGCAAAAAAATTGCGGACAGACTGGCGGCCCTGTCGGCAAAGCACCGCGTGGACATCATATTCAAGGCGTCGTACGACAAGGCCAACCGGCTTTCCGGCTCATCGTATCGCGGTCCGGGCAAACAGGAGGGATTGCGCATCCTCGAAAAAATCAAGCAGGAGTCCGGATTGCCGATCCTGACCGATATCCATGAATCATTCCAGGCCCGGGAAGCCGCGCAGGTGGCGGACATCCTCCAGATCCCTGCCCTGCTCTGCCGCCAGACCGATCTTATCGTTGCGGCAGCAAAGACTGGCGCATGGGTCAATATCAAAAAAGGCCAGTTCATGGCGCCCGAGGACATGCAATTCGCGGTTCAGAAGGCAGGAAAAAAAGTCATGCTCACCGAACGGGGAACCTGTTTCGGTTACAAGCGTCTGGTTGTGGATTTCACCGGCATCCCGGTGATGAAATCCTTCGGCGTCCCGGTGGTTTTCGATGCGACCCATAGCGTCCAGCTCCCGGGTGGCGGCAAAGGCGTATCAGGCGGCAACCGGACTCTTGCCCTCCCTCTGGCAAAGGCAGCACTAGCCATGGGCGTCGACGGCCTGTTTTTCGAAGTGCATCCTGATCCTGAAAAAGCACGATGTGATGGGCCTAACAGCTTGCAAATAAAGGAATTTGAGCGTGCGGTACCAGGACTGATCGAGCTGTTCGACACTTTGCGAGATTAGCAAAATCCGCAGCATGGTTGCCGATTTTGTAGCAAAATCCGCATCATAGTTGCCGATTTTGTGCACCTGATAGTATATTACAGCTATGAGCCAGGTATTCAATCGAAAGATTAATCTCCAGGAAGAGGGTAAAAAAAAAATCTCTTTTTCTGTTCGGCCCCAGGCAGACAGGAAAAACCTTTCTCTTGCGCGGCTTGTTTCCCGACTCTCCCTATTATAACCTCCTCTTTGCCGATGTCTTTCTCAAACTCAGCCAGCGACCTCAGGCAATAAGAGAAACTGTTGCGGCAGGTCCTATCGAACCCCCGATAATCATCGATGAAATTCAAAAACTGCCGCTGCTACTCGATGAAGTTCACGCAATGATCGAAGGCCAGGGAGTTCCCTTTATCCTGACCGGCAGCAGTAGTCGAAAATTAAAACGTACCGGAGCGAATCTTCTCGGTGGGCGGGCAAGAACACGACACCTTTTTCCACTGGTTTACCCGGAAATCGAAACGTACGATCTCCTGAGAGTGATCAATTTCGGATCGATCCCGTCGATCTATCTGTCCGACGATCCTGTAGCGGACCTGACTTCATATTGCGGAAATTATCTCCAGGAAGAAATTGCCGCAGAAGGCGTTGTCCGTAAGATTGAAAGTTTTTCCCGGTTTCTTCAGGTTGCGGCAGTCACTAATGGTGAACTGGTAAACTTCACCTCCGTTGCATCCGATGCAGGAGTACCGGCCCGTACCGTGCAAGAATTCTTTTCTATCCTTAATGATACGCTCATCGGAACCCTGTTACCACCATTCCAGCAGGCGCTGAAACGGAAGGCGATATGTGCCGCTAAATTTTATTTTTTTGATGTAGGTGTAGCCAACAGCCTTGCCGGCCGGATGGGGATAACCCCTAAAACGGAACTCTTCGGGAGGGCGTTTGAGCATCTTATCCATACCGAACTCCGCGCCTTTCTCAGCTATGCGAAAGATAACCGTGGACTTTCATTCTGGCGTGACCGCGCCGG
>JAFGOU010000394.1 GCA_016926315.1 Chitinispirillaceae bacterium | reverse complement strand
GAGCTGGGTCATGAATGACAGGAACACCTCGCCGTCGGCAAACGCTTTCCAGATATCGGCCCCGCTCCAACCCTTTTCCCACATGGCGGGGTTATACACACCGGAGGCGG
Organism: Chitinispirillaceae bacterium; assembly: GCA_016926315.1. The sequence continues at coordinate 5,856 of JAFGOU010000394.1, read as the reverse complement.
CATAGACCGCCTCCCAGTGGAAGGCGTCGATAACGGCGTCCCCGGTCATGGAGACCACGGCCGCGCTGTCGCCGCCAAGCTGATAGATCCGGTCGACGATCCCTAGCCAGGTACCGGAGTACCGTTTGCCCCGCAGGCCGATCCGGCCGACTGCTTTGCCGTTGAACTGTGTATGCGACCATATCCAGCCCACCACGAAGAAATCAAAATAATCCCATTTATTCGGGTCGTTTTCGAGGATATAATCGGCGGGCAGGCCGACGCCGTTGTGCCGCTTTATGGCGGCGTCCAGTTCGTTTTTGTATTTTTTCCACATTCCCAGCGCGTCACTGACCCTGTTCCTGTCGTATACCATGATGCGTGTTTCGAATTTTCGAGGGATCAGGCAAGGCCGTCCATGAACCTCGCCGAGCTTTGTCAGGAGGTAATCCCCGGAAAAGGAACGGAGTTTTTCAGGCGGCAGTATGTCGGCGATCGGTTTGAACAGACCCTGCTCGATGAGCGCCGTACGACGTTCAAAGGGTACCTTTACCAACCCTATATTGGAACCCGGTGCCCGCAGGTACTCATCCAGGCTGTCGGGATCGCCGTAATGCGCAACCAGGATTTTCGCCCGCCGCTCACGTTCGAACCCGGGCACCATCTCGTTGCGGAAAAACGATTCCTGGTCGGGCATCATGCTCACGAGCGCGGTCATTTTGATCGAAGGACCGCACCCGGTCAACGCTGCCGACGCCAGGAGCATGCATAATGCCGTCAGGCAGGCGCATGCCGCCATGGTGACCGGATTGCCGCTTCGAGAAGTCTGGTCCGTCATGACGCTTCCCTGCCGGGCAACAGCGACATGATCCGCTCATTCGCCGCCCGGAGTCTCTTGACAAATATTTTAAGCAGCTCGACACCCAGATGCGGTGCGCTCATCACCACGTCGATAAGCGCGTCCTTGCTGATTCGCAGCAAGGTGCAGGGTTCCAGCGCCTCGACGCTTGCCGATCTGACCTCCTCATCGATGACCGACATTTCGCCGAAACAGTCGCCGGCACCAAGTTCGGCAAGCCGCGCAAAGCCGCCCGACGGCGTACGCTTTGCAATAGCGACCCTTCCCTGTTTGATAAGGTATAATGAGTCGCCGACGTCACCTTCGCGCACAATATTCTCATCCCGCCTGAACGTCAGTTCTTCTGCAACCACGGCGACCGCTTCGAGCTCGCGGGTGGCGATGGCGCCGAAAAGTGTGCTGCGCTTGAGCGCCACGATGGTTTCCAGGATGAAATGCGATGATTTTTCTTTCATACCGTTCCTTGCCGGACCCTCTAGGGAACTGCCACCGCCGTCGTTTCTGCGCCGTGCGCGGCGTGGAGCGTTTCCCGGGCGAACGCCGCGCATTTTCTGATCCATTCGTTGGCGTCCCGAACGTACGAAGCCACGAACGCGCCGACGCGCTCGGCGTCCGGTTGCACCCCGCCGCCGGTTTCTTTATAGTCAAGAACCGCCATTACTTCGCGGTTGAGGGCGATGTCGCCAACGTTGTCCAGCACCTCAAAGGCGCGTGCCCTGACGTGCGGATCGTGGTGAAACAGGCGGGGGACAACCGGACCGATGGTATCGCCCGTATCCAGGAGCGAAAGTGCGTAGGCCATCGTTTCACGGCGCATCATGACGAACTCTTCCATTATGGCGTGCCGCAGGAGTTCCACGGACGGCAGGGTGCGGAGTCCGTCCAGGTGCGCAAGCAAACCGTATTCGCGGGAGATTTGAGCGATCTCCCCGCGTACGAAGGTCCGGAGCGTTTCCGCATCCCTCCCGGAGACTCTCGCCGGGCTTTCGCGAATCGCCCGCACCAGAATATTCGAAAGCTGGGGCACCTGATCGGAGAGCCGGGCAAGCAGCACGCCGGGCGGGACCCCGCGCGAGAGGATCGATGAAAATCCCGTTCTGATCACCCGTTGCTGTGGTCGCTCCGCCCCCTTTGCCAGCAGAATGAGGGTGTCGATCGAACGGCGGTCGCGTTTTTTCGCAAGAGCCGTCACGAGCTGCCGGTAAACAGACGGAAGACCCGATAACCGTCTGCGATCGGTGGTTTCCGCGAATGAGACGATTCTCGCGGCGGCTTCGGCGGCGTCGATTTCCCCGAGAGCGGACAGCGCGGCAGCGCATTCCTCGGGACGGGCGCAATCAAGCATCGGATCAAGACACGCGATCAGCATGGGCAGCTTTTCCCGCGCGCCGCATCGCCAGAGCGCCACTGCCGCATTCGCGCGGACCAGGCCGTGCGGATCCGAAAGGAACGGTTCGACCAGCGTGACCGTGGCGGCGTCCCCGTATCCGCCAAGCGCATTCACGGCATTCGCCACGACCCTGAATTCTTCGTCGTTGAGGCTTCTTATGAGCGCTGCCCGTGCTTCATCAAGGCGCACGGTCCCCAGCGCGGCCACGACCGCCGCGCGTACCCGGTGGTCCGGATGGTTCGTCTGTTCAAGGACCAGGGCAACGAGTTCCGGCGAGGAGGAAACGACCAGTTCGTCGATCAGGAATTTCTGTACTTCGAAATTGCCCTCGTGGAACAGGCCTTTTACCTGATTGACAAGAGACATCGTCGTGCCGTCCCGGGCGATTCCTGCGAGCAGGGAATCGTTCGACACGCCGGCGAGAAACCGTTTCAGACTAGCTGCGTATCGTGACTTGAGGCGGAAGGTCATGACGGCGAGGAACACGGCAACGGCCAGGCAGAGCGTCATGTTCAAGGCAAAGGAACACCGCGGCGCTCCGAAGATGAGCCAGAGTCCTCCGCTCAAGATGCCGACCGGTTTGACCATTCCCTCGAGCGTCAGTTTGGCGCGTCCCCTGATTTCTCCGGGAAGGCTTGAAAAAAACAGCTGGAAATTAGGGGAGAAAAACGAGTCGAAGACGGCGATCCGCAACCCCATTGCCGCAACAATAACGCAGAGAAGCGGGAACGAGTCGGGGGGTGCGGTTCCGGCCGCGACCGCCTGGACAAAAAAGACCGCGATGAGCATGGCGGGAAGGATGAGGAGCGCCCGTGTTGAACCGAACCGTCGGAGCAGTGCGCCGGCTGCGGAAAATTGCAGCACCAGGGTAATTGCCATGCTGGTTCCGTTAAAGGTGCCCAGGAATGCCGCTATTTTTCCGGACGTGCTACACAGCTCTTTTACCGCCACGTAAAAGAAATAGTGCTGCACGATCAGAAGGAAAAAAACAAGGCCGTAGACGATCGCCATGCCTGAAAGCAGCGGGTCGGCGGTCACCAGTTTGACATCGCCGGCCATGGAGATACGCGTTCTTTGGCGGTGACGCTCACGGTCTGAATGCGGTTTGAAAGCATGTGCCGCCTGTCGGCGGAGCGGAAAAAAAGCGCCGGCCATGGAGAAAGAGAGGCCGCTCCAGATTAACAGCAGATTTTCGGCGGCAAACAGGTTGACCATGCCGGGGATGGAAAAGGCTATGGCGATTGCACCCATCGTGCCTCCGGCGGCAATAAGGGGGAATCGTTTCTGCGCGGTGCGTGAATCGGTGAGATCGTTCGCGAGAGTCCAGAACAACAGGAAAAGCAGGATTTTGGCGATATACGCATAGGTAAAAAGCGGTAGTATAGGCCAGCCGGCCTGGCTGTCAAGGGCCAGTCGGACGCACAAGAGCAGCACACCGTGCCCGATCGCGGCAGTAAGGAAAAGCGTGCCGCGGTCATAACGGTCGATGAGCGACATGATGAGCCCCGACGCGAAAAAGAGGGCCACCGCGTTGAACAGGAACATGCGCGGAATGACGGCGGGTCCTAGCCGCGAGAGCAGGAGTGCCTCGGCCGTGCTGTCACCGAGAATCGCCGCGGCAAAACAGATGAAGAGCAGGACAAAAAGGGAGCGCGTATGACGGTCCGGCAGATGGTGTGTACGGTTCATTCGTTTTCCGCAGGGTGCACTGATGGATCCGGTGCCTGGACGTGCGCTCCGTGTCACCGAACGGATGCATGCAAGGCGATGAAAATTCAACTGATACTAACTATATCATAAGGAAAAAGTTCAGGCAATCGATACTTGATTTTTTTGAGCGGAAGGGGGAACAAAGTTTATGGTTCCATCCCGCACGCTCCGCAGTATATTTTTCTCGCGAAACGGAAATTACTAATAAACGGGAGTCAACCATGGACGCATCACTCCTTAAAGAACAGGTCAATGTCATCCGGCAGGCGTTCGGGTACATCAACCAGTTCAAGAACGAGACCTTCGTCATCAAAATCGAAAGCTCTCTTGTCAACCATGCGCTCTTCCCCCTGCTCATCAAGGACGTGGTGCTGCTGCACCGGATGGGCATCAATGTCATCCTTGTTCCCGGCACCAAGGAGCGGATCGATGAGGTGCTCAAAAAGTACGATATCCGGTGCAAAATGGTGAATGGCATACGGGTATCGCCTCCGGAGGCGATACCGCTTATTAAAATGGCCGCATTTGACGTGTCGAACAGGATCATGACCATGCTCGCCGAAAGCGGCGCCCACGCGGTGATCGGCAACTGGGTTCGGGCCAGGAGCATCGGCGTCCGGGACGGCATCGACTTTCAGAACTCGGGGCTTGTGGAAAAGGTCCGGTTTGATATCGTTAAAAAAGTCCTGACCGAGGGCCTCATACCTATTTTTCCGAATATCGGATGGAGCGCCAAAGGCAAGCCGTACAACCTTTCCTCCAATGAACTTGCTTTTTCCATTTCGGTGGAGATGAACGCGGCAAAACTTTTTTTCGTCATCAACCGGCTCGGCATCCTTTCCAACCGGTATAAAATTCCCAAAGACGCCTATGTGACGAGTGACGGCGTCATCTCGCAGTTCAAGATGGCCCAGGCGGGCGCCTTCCTCGATCTCAACGTGGCAAATACGTATGACGAACAGCTTGACCTCGTCTCGATGGCGTACCGGGCATGCAAAGGCGGGGTTAAACGGGTGCATATCATAGACGGCAGGGTCGAAGGGATGCTGCTCAAGGAGATATTCTCCAACCGTGGTTACGGAACCATGATCTATGCCAACCAGCACGACAATATCCGGTCCATGACGATTGCCGACGTGCCAGAGGTCCTCCGGCTCATGCAACCGGTCATGGAGGACGGCGTTCTCATAGAACGGACTTCGGCTGATCTCGAGGAACACCTTGACGATTACAGCGTATACGAAGTCGACGGCATGATCCATGCCTGCGCCGCGCTGCATGTGTACAGTGACCGGAAAGGCGAAATCGCGGGCATGGCCGTTGACGAAACCTATAAAAACCTTGGCATTGGTAAACGAATGGTGTCGTATCTGATCGAGCAGGCCGCTGCACAGAAGCTTAAGGCGATATTCGTGCTTACCACGCAGACGTCGGACTGGTTTTCGCAGATGGGGTTTACCGAAGCGTCGGTTTCCGAATTGCCGAAGGAAAAACAGAGGAAGTACAATACAAAGCGGAAGTCGCTCATTTTACGGTATCGGCTGTCGGGGCACCGGGGCAGGGGGATGGTCAGGGTGGAGTAACGGGCTGTCGGACAGGGTGATAGTGCCCTTTTCACCATTCGGGTTGTACCCCGGCATGAGGCCCTGCAGGAACGACGGATGTACCGGGACGGTAGCCGGGGTATAGTCGCTTTCGCCGTCCGGAGAACCGCGCGGTATCTGGAACGACCGGCGGGCAGAAATCCGGCCGAATAAATTTGTATTTTTTTTTGACTTGCAACTCTCGCGCCATGTATATTCCAAAGACTCGTTTCTGCACAAAACAAAACAGCTTGCCGATGTAGCTCAGTTGATAGAGCAGCTGATTTGTAATCAGCTGGTCGGGGGTTTGAGTCCCTCCATCGGCTCCATGGATT
>JAFGOU010000393.1 GCA_016926315.1 Chitinispirillaceae bacterium | reverse complement strand
TTGACTATGCGGCAAAAGAGCAGCCGTTCAACATCCTCATGGCCGATCCCTCGGGAATAATCCCGTCATCGGTTGTCGTCACGCTTAACCGCAGGTCCCTTCAAAACCTCCAGCAGTCGGTACTCCAGAAAAAAGGCGATTTCAGGAACCTGACCGTTACCGCCTATCCACCGCCTGAGCGGACCATCGATTCACTCTTTGTCACGGCCACCGATCTTGCCGGCAATGCGAGCGAACAGGCGTTTGCCTATAAACCGGGAGAAGAACTCGTCATCAAATTTTTCTCCTGTCACCCGAACCCCTTCTATCTCCGTGCACGCGGAGTCAACGGTCCTCCGCAGGAAGTCAGGTTCGCTTTTCAACTCACCAACACACCCGATAGGGTCGTTCTCCAGATCTATACCGTCACGGGAAAACGGATATGGTCCGTGCAGCAGACCGATCCCCATGCCTATGACGAAATCGTATGGAACGGCCGCGACCGCGAAAACTACCGTATTGGCAACGGCACCTACTACGCCAAACTGACCGCGCGATACCAGAAAAAAACCGTCTCCAAAACGATCCGTATTGCAAAACTGGAAGGGTATTGATGGCAACTCTTTTTCTCGTTGCCACCCCCATCGGCAATCTCGGCGATATTTCTTTCCGGGCGGTCCAGATACTTAAACAGGTCCCTGTCATCCTTGCCGAAGACACCAGGGTCAGCCGCACGCTCTGCGCCCACGCCGGTATCTCTACGCCACTGCTCTCCTACCACGATTTCAACAAGGAGCGGGTGACACCCGCCATCATTGCGCGGCTACAGGCCGGAGAAGACATGGCGCTGATTACCGATGCGGGCACGCCGGGCATTGCCGATCCGGCGTTCAACCTCGTGCGTGCCGCTGTTGCAGCGGGAGTGACCATCACCCCCATCCCGGGAGCATGCGCTTTTATCAGTGCCCTGGTCGGCAGCGGGCTGCCGACTGACCGGTTTTTATTCGAAAACTTCCTTCCCGTTAAAAGCGGCGCCCGGCGTCGCCTGCTTGAATCATTCGGGAATGAGCGCAGGACCGTTATCTTCTACGAAACGCCACACCGGATCATCAGGGTACTCGAAGACATCAACGAATCGCTCGGTGACGTTCTGGTGGTCATTGCCCGTGAGATGACGAAGATCCACGAAGAGTTCATGCGGGGAACATCCGCGGAACTCCAGGAACGGTTCCGGATAAAACCGCCGCGGGGCGAGATGACGGTGCTGTTTAATACGAGGGTAAGAGGCAAAGAGGAAAAAAAAGGCCCGTCAGCGGACGGGCCTTGTGAACCGGTATCACGGCGCTAAAACAACGGTCCTGACAGAGGCATTGTTATCGATCCGCGAACGGACGATATACGTACCTGCCGGCAATACCGTCCGCTCCGGGGTCCATGAGTAATACCCCGGCGCCGATTGCCTGTCGAGATGCTCAAGAAGGCGACGCCCGCCGATTGAATAAATGGCTATGGACACCGGCGCCGATGTACGACACGCATACCGCACCGCCAGACGACCGCTGGAAACGTTTACCCATACCCCGCTTTTTTGAGGCAGCCGTTCCGCACCGGCTATCGCGGTCCCGGCAATCCTCAGGCTGTCCCACGGACTCCACGCGGCAAGGTTCAGGCTGCTGCTCACGTGCCAGAAATATATCCCCGGCGCAAACCCTGTCGAGAGCTGGAACGAACTGTCGGCAACATTGGTGGCGAGTAGCGGTTGCTGAAGAAGCTTTCCCGATGAATCGTATACCTCAATCCGGTAGTACTGCGCGTTGGGGACATTGCTCCATCGAAAGTACGGCCTGCTTGAACTCACGGTTATTCCTTTGAAGGCATGAAGTATGGGGAGCGTATCCGCGATGACCTCGAAATGCTGGACAGGGCAATAGCCGGCAAGCAGGTTTGACCGTACCTTCCAGTAGAGGATTCCCACCGGCAGGTCCACGGACGGTACCATGAAGGTATCGGTAACCGGCAGCGCTATTATCGCATCAAGGAATGAAGGGTTGTTCGCGATGATGATATTATAACTAGACGCATTTTTCACCTGGTGCCATTGAATCAGCGGCCGGCGCTCATGGGTCGGGTCGGGTTCCACCCCGATCGGTACCGGTATGCGCGGATCCTGAATCGTGAACCTCCCGGTCAACGAGGGCAGTTGCGGCTGACTTTGTGCAACGACCCGCCAGTAGAGCATGGCGGCGGGAAGGTCGAACCCGGGCCGGTAGAAGGTATCGGCAACCGGTTCGGAAATAATCGGTGAGAAAAACGTGGGAAGCGTATCGATGACAATGGTATAGGTTTCATCGCTCTTGACCGGATGCCATGCGAATAACGGTCGCGGGTCAACGACCATCGATCCCATGGAGAGAAGCACCGGACGAATGCCAAGCGTTATTCTGATCGTATCGGCCACGGACGGGGTTGCCTGGCGATACACCCGGAAAAGACATGGCGTGGAACGGGAGACCGATGGGGTGGTGAGTGTTTTTGAGCCTGAAATGTCTGTTGCAGAGTCTATCAGCGACCACGTGGACCCGTTATTAAAAGAACAGGAGATATAGACCATACCGGCCGGTCCGTTGCCTGTCCAGGAGAAAGTCGTGATCGAACGCTGCTCGATCACCGTATCCGGCGGCGGAAGGGTTATTCTTATGGAAGGATCGTTCGAAATGGTGAACGGTCTGCTGAAGGCATACTGACTTGCGTTTGAGCTGTTCATTATCAGGACCCGGTAATTCGCGGAGGTTGAATACGTTGCCGGCACCGTCCAGTAGTACTGGCCGTTGTTGTTATATACCGAGCCGGTCAGCAGGCCTATATAATCGTCGCCGCGGTACAGGGAGATCTCCAAGTATGAACCTGACGTGAAATAGGTGGTCCGCCAGGCAATGGAAACGCTCTGTCCCGGTGTAAGTACCGTTCCGGAATCAGGCGATGTCACGACCGTGGTAAAGGGCGCGCCCACGCCGAATATGCCGCTCTCCCCATATATCGTACCGTCACTCACGCGGATCCGGTAGTTCGCGCTCTCGGTGATGGTCGGCGATGCAATCCAGAGAAACGAGCCGGTATTGGCCACCGACGTTGCCAGTGTCCGGTACAAGGACCCGCTGGAATAGAGATAGATTGAAACAGTGTTGCCTACCTTACCGTCATTGGTCCAGGTGATAAAATTGGAATCTCCGTGGTTTATCCACTCTCCGGCTTTTGGGGAGGCCACGGCTATCGTCGGAGGGCTTTGAATGAAAAAAGCGGCTCCCATGACCGCGCGTTCAGGATAGTAGTAGCTGCTCAACCTGATTGCATAGTTCCCACCGGCTGTCAGGGTGGTGGGAACATACCACGAATAGGTTCCGGTGTTTGATGCCGATGTATTGATGGTGGAATAAACCAGACCGTTCCGATAAAGTTCTATTTTTACATACGAACCCAGATTTCCCAGGCTTGACCATTGAATCGAGAAATAGGAACCCATGGACAGGGTATCGGTTGATGCGGGCCGGCTGACCGAAATGCTCCAGCGGTCCAGTATCCGGAACGAATCGCTGACACCGTAAACCTCTGGTCGATTATAGGAACCGACTTTCAACCGGTAGTATTTGGTGGTATCGAGATTGGAGGGCACCGTCCAGGAGTAGGTATTGCTGCCTGAAATACCGGAAAAACCGCTGGAAATCGTATAAACGGACGTGCCGCCTGACAGCAGCTGAAGCGTAAAGGTCGTTCCGGCACCGCCATACGAGGTCCATCGGGCAATCGACGTCGAGCCGGCAACGAGACTGTCACCCGATACGGGAGCGATAATGGCGATCCCCGAGGAGTCCTTGAAGGTAAACGTGTCGCTGTAGTTGTACGCATTGAAATTGCCGTCGTAGGAAACCTTGACCCGGTAGGATGCAGCGGTGTCAACGCCTGATGGAACCATGCATGACTGCACACCGTCGTTGACCGTTCCGGTGACCAGCGTCCGTTCGTATTCGGAGCCGCGGTAGAGCTGAATGGTTACATAGGCGGCAGGTGCGGCGGTGTCGTTGCGCCAGGAAACATTGAAATATTCCCCTATGCTTATCCTGTCCCCGGCGGCAGGAGCCAGTACGGTAAGGGGGGCTGAATGGATTGTTCCAATAGCGACCAAACAGGTAACGGCCGCGGCGCACACCTTCTTCATGACTCCTGGCATACGGTTCTCCTTTGTTTTTTGGTTGACGCTTCGAATAGCGATAAATGATGCGTTTGTCCGAAAAAATGTTCTCCGTAAAAAAATGGCCGCCAAAGTTCTCCCGGTGATTATACTATTCAGGATTTTCCTGTATCAACAGGATCCGTTGTCCTCTCTATTCCCGCTTTCGCGGGAATGACGTTTGTATCGACTGTACATCGCCCGACAAACGCGATCCGTTGAGAAACGTCCGGCGCAAAAAAAGCCCGTCCGCCGAAAAACGGTGAACGGGCGGAAAATGAAAAACAAAACGCTCTTTCCGTCTCCTAAAAATAAACCGCGAGGGTCAAGGCACCGCTGTTGGAGATGGAAAATACGGAAATCCCTGATACCTTTGTCGTCGTTTCAACTTTCCCCGCAGTTGTTTCAGTGATTAATTTTTGCTCATATCCTATCGGCATCCTCCAGCCAAGCTGGTACTCGGCGCTCAAACTTACCTCTGAGGTGATGAAAAATTCAACGCCACCGAGAGCGCCCACATTAAAAGATCTCCCCGGGTTGTCGAGATCATCGCTGATGTTTATTTGAGTTCTTTTGGCACCGGCGTTCGAGTCAACCACCTTGGTCGATGTGGTTGAAAAACCTATCTCTCCGCCGAAAAACGGACTCACTCTTTCAAACGATAAATGATATTCCGCTCCTGCGGAAACACCAAACCGCATTGATGTACTTGAACCGAATGCGTCACCATCAGGATCCTGACTCGCCATGCCAAATGCCAGCGATCCGCGCAGGGCTATCGGGTTCGTCAGGTAGTATTTCCCTCCGATACCGCCATTATATTCCCCTGCCGCCAGGCCATCCAGCCCGCTGAACGTAAACAGCACCGCTTTCGACCCGGTAGAAATATCAGGGGAAACGTCCGCAAACGAAAACGAAACCGCGACTACCGCGCCAAACAGACCAGCCACACAACGTTTAACCATGGAACACTCCTTTGAAAAAGGTTTATCCCTCTTTTGTTACGGAATCAAATTCACTATAAGTTATTTTCTGCTACCGGCCCTGTCAAATAGAATCCTGACCTTAATTAATCGTCTCCCGATTATATGCTCAACGCCACTCCGGCAAAGGCCGTGAGTCCATTGGTGAAAAGCCCGTAAATGCACCTCCCCTGCGCGATCCCGGCCTTCGCAGGAATGGACGGTACAACACATCACTGATACACTACCCGTTCAGATTATGCTAAGACCGTTAATGTCGACTTCCAGCGACTCACTTCCGTATCGACATGAACTATTTTCAACCCTTATTTTGCCATGCCGCTCCACCTTTAACAGGTCGTCCCCGTGACCCGATCCGTTTACCTTCGTCTCTCCGCCATGATGTTCCTCCAGTTTTTCATCGGCGGAGCGTTTATTCCGGTTCTGAGCCTGTACCTTATCAATCATCTCCATTTCTCAGGTTCCCAGGCTGGGATCATCATCGCCCTCACCTCGCTTGGATCAATAATAGCGCCTCTATTCACCGTGTATATCGCCGACCGGTTTATCCGGTCGGAATACCTGCTCGGGGTTTGCCACTTTGCAGGCGGCGCATTGATGCTCGCGTTTTCCGCTCAATCCGCGTTTATTCCGGCGACACTCTTCTATCTCGCCTATACCCTGGTTACCACGCCGACGTTTGCACTCACCAATGCGATCGTATTTCACCACTCCCCGGGTACGCGTCACCGGTTCGGCGCCATGCGGGTATGGGGGACCATCGGCTGGATAGCGGTCGCATGGCTTTTCAGTTTTTTCTGGCTCCGCGGCGGCGGCACGGACATCGCCCAGAGCAGGCTTCCCGATGCGCTCAAACTGGCCGGGCTGGCATCCTTTGCCCTTGGTGCGTTCGCCTTTGCCTTGCCCTCGTCAAAACGGACCGGTGAACGAACCGAAGGATTTCTTCCACTTGAAGCGCTCCGCATTCTCAGGAAACCCGAGGTCGCCCTTTTCTGCCTCTTTATGCTGTTGATTACCATGGTGGACCGGTTCTATTATTTCGGCACCTCCCCCTTTCTCAGCGCAATCGGATTTCATGACAGAAACATCATGCCGTCCATGAGCCTTGGCCAGGTTCCCGAGGTATTCGGCATGTTCCTGCTCGGATGGCTTATCGTCAAAGGCGGATCGAAAAAAATCATTCTCCTTGGTATCACCTTCGACCTTTTCCGGTACGTCGCCTGCGCCGTTGGCGGTCCCCTGCCGCTCATTCTTGCAGGGCTGACCGTTCATGGCCTCGCGTATACGTTCATCTATACCACTGCGGCGATTTATCTCGACGGTTTCTGCGACCGCGTCTCCCGTACCGGTGTTCACCAGCTTTTCGGCATGATTACCCAGGGAATCGGAAATTTTGCCGGCAGCATTCTCGTGGGTGGAGTCCTTGACTGGTGTACTCCGGCGGAGGGTGCGGTCAACTATCATCTGTTCTGGCTGGCGCCGACCATTGGTGCGTTCGCTATGTTCATGGCGCTTCTGCTGCTCACTCCGCCTCCGCGCAAAGGGAATGTTGCAATGATAACGCCGCCGATAGTAGATTTATAAAAAACAGGAGCGTTCATGAGCGTTAACGGACTGCGAAAATGGCGCGCAAGGTCTGTCTTGTTTTCCTGCATGCTGATCGCCGTAACAGGCGCCATTACCACATGCAGTAAACAGAAAGAATCATTGCCGGCTGAAGAGCTGCCTCTCATTACCACCAGCAACGAACTCCTTGCCGCCTCAGAGAAAGCCGGCAACCGCCTGGTCGTACTCGATCTCTATGCGGAGTGGTGCATGCCCTGCAATGTGCTCACGCCCATCCTTATGGAACTTTCGCGGGAATACAAAAACAGCGCGTTATTCTACCGTATCAACATCGACCAAAGCCAGGACCTCGCCCGTGCTTTCGGCGTCCGGGGCATACCCTATATCGTATTCCTGAAACAAAACAAGGCGGTCTACGCCCTTACCGGCGTCAATCCAAAGGACAGCTACCGGAAGGTGCTGGACCTGTGCAAAGGATCCTCCTCTCCCGAAGATTGCGTCGGACGGCTGAACGACAGGATGTAATTGTACCGGCGGGAAATCAACGTTGCATCACCGTACCCAAAGCGCCATTGGCAGTGCATTTTTTATCCGACCCTTAATCGCTCCCGAAAGCGAAAAAAAATGATGACTTCCCTGCATATCATCGGTAAAATGTAACCATAGGTTTTTATTCCTCTACCCCAGCCCAAAGGGGGCCACGTATGCGTACCATCACTCTCATGCTGTCGTCGGCCATCATCTGGTCGGTAGTGTGGGCCCAGCAGCCCGCCTCTTCAACTCCTGCTCCGCCAGCTAACACCGAGGCAGTTGAAAAGAAGGCTGAAGCGGTAAAAACCGATGCTGTTGGAAAGGCGGCACCGGCAGTAAAAGCCGAAACGGCCAAAAAAGAAGCAAAGGCTGCCACGGCGCCGCCTGCCTCAGGGCTCTCGGTGACCAAGGCTTCGGTAGCGGTCGGACTGGAGGAATATGAACCGGTCGAACCGGGCGACCTGTTTCCGGCCGATATTAAAAGGCTGTACTGCTTTTCGCAGGTCAAAGGCGCAAGCGACTCTACCGAAATAGAACACCGGTGGTACTGGAATGACGATATGATCGCTGCGATACCCCTCAAGGTCAAATCAAACAACTGGAGAACGTACAGCATCAAAACCATTCCTGCCGGCATGACGGGAGAATGGATGGTAGCCATTGTGAATCCACAAAAAGAGGAAGAGGTCCTGAAGACCCTGAAGTTTTCGGTGAAGTAATCTCCTCTGCCTCACGCAAAAAGCGGCGGAACCGGGCCGTTATTCCTGTTCCGCTTTTTTCCGCGGTGCAAACAACAGGTAGTTATACCCCCAGAAATTGAACAACAGCGCGATACCCACGGATACGAATGCGGCGGCGAGATACCCCAATTTCTCCAGCAAAAGGAAAAACACCACCGCCCGGACAGCGAAGGGAATGAGATGGAAGGCGTGGAACCTGAAAAAAAGCCGTGCCAATCCCCCGGAACCTTTTTTCAAAATTCTCCAGGTACAAAATACGTGGATGCAGAAACCGGCGAGAATCGACACCTCGATACTCGCCGCATGGGCCAGATTTATGCCGCGAATTCCGGCTGCCATGCCTGACTCCACCAGGCCGCACAGTACGCTCAGTTGGACCAGTACCACCAAAAGACCGCCCAGGGAATACTTGATGAAATTGGCAAGCGCTGAATCGTTGTACTTCAGGACACAGTAGAGCGCCCGGAATCCGTCTCTCATGCCTATTTTCTTTCCTTCATCATACGTCCGGCCGTAATACGAGATACCGACCTCGTAGATCCGCACCTTTTCGTTGCGTGCAAGCGAAGCGATCTTGGCGGTTATTTCCGGTTCGAACCCGAAACGGTCTTCCTCGATGGCGATGCGCGTGGCCACGCTGCGGCGCATGACCTTGTAACATGTTTCCATATCAGTGAGATTAAGATCGGAAAAAGCGTTCGAAAGCGTGGTAAGAAGCCAGTTTCCCATGCTGTGCCAGAAATAGAGCACGCGGTGCCGTTGCGCACCGATAAAACGAGACCCGTATACAACATCGGCGGCGCCGTCGACGATCGGAGCGAGAAGCAGCGGATAATCATCAGGGTTATATTCAAGGTCGGCGTCCTGGATGATGACGATGTCTCCGGTGCAGTTTGAGAAGCCGGTACGCAGGGCTGCGCCCTTTCCGCTGTTTTCCTTGTGGGTAAACACCCTGACTTCGGGGTCGTGAATGGATGCCAACACCTTCGCCGTGCCGTCGATCGAGCTGTCGTTGACCACAATGATCTCACGCGCGGCATCGGCGGCATACAGCGACGCCTTTTTTACCCTGTCGATGACGGCGACGATCGTTTTCTCTTCATTGTATACCGGAATGATAATGGAAATCTTCATCGTGCAGTCCTATCGTTGTTTAAGCCGTAAGAGCATCTCCGTCAGTTCCGCCTGATTGTGAAGGGGAACCAGTTCGCGGTTATCAACCAGAAGCGCGATAGGGTCTTTGAGCGAAAGCCCGCCGATACGCTTCCAATGGAAAGCAAGCATGCCTTCGTGCGCCTTCAGGAGACGGGTGAATGCGGCGTGATCTATGCCGATGTCGCCCAGAGCGGCAAGCCAGTGCTGTGAGCTACCGGGGTCCTGCGCGTAGCGTTCGACATATCTCCTGAAATCCGCCCGGTGCAAAGAATCCACGATCAGCCAGCGCAGTGCCTCTTCGCGCCGTATCTTTTCATCCAGACCCCTTGACGGAAGCGCGGGATCTTCATACACCACAGGAACCAGGCGGATCGTTTTCCCGGGCAGCGAATCGTTCAGGAATCTGGCCACCGCTTTCATTGCTTCCGGGAATACCGGGTCGACAAAAAGTGCGACTGAGCCCGTTTTTAATTCCCGTTTTGGAAAATAGTTGCAGGAGGAGACCCCTTTTTTAAAGGTAAACCCATCAGCTATCTGTTTAAGTCCGCTCTCTATGTGGGAAAACCGGTGCGCTTTCCTGATCTGCGATCCAAAAAAATAAAAGGGCAGTTCGTTCGGGGAATAGCGTTTCATGATTTTCCGCCCCTCGGGTGAATTCCCGCTGATGATCGTTACTGAAACCGCGGGAAAAAGCTCTTCGGTGGTTGCAATGACCGCCTGCTCAGGACGTCGAAACGTCGAGTCGGCGATTACCACGCGAAAAACGAAAGGCTGGTCAGGAACAAATGTGCAGGCGCCGTCTTTGCCGCAGGTGCCTATGTGCCCCTTTTTCCTGCAATCGCCGTCATCAAAGCAGGAAGGCAGTGAATCGCACCAGGAGGGGGGGGCGTGCATCGACCCGCAGTGGGTTTTTAAAAGCCGCCTGCTTTCGACAGGCTTGTCAAAAAGAGTGTTGTTGATATGAAGCGTCGGCGACGCGGTGACCGACAGTCTCATGGAGCGCTGATAGTGGTCGGCAAGAACGGACCGTCCGTTTTGTGCCACCCACCTCTGCAGGGTCAACGTGTCCAGACCAAGCGCGGTAACGACCGAGCCGGTCGTTGCGTCCGGTGCGCTCCGCAGCGCAAGGAATGCAGGCCATTTCCCGGGATACCGAGCTTCAACCGCAAGCCAGGTCATTTCATCGCGCATCTCCTGGCGTCCATGCAGCGAAATGAGCGAATCCCCCTGTTTTTCGCCGATAAACCAGATGCGCCACTGGGCATCGGGAACACGCCCCGTGAAGACGAGCAGCTCCGCGAGCGCCTTGTTGCCCCAGTCACATTGACTCATGATATACAGGTCGTACACCGTTCGCCCGTTGGCAACAGGTGCAGCGCCAAGAAGCGAAGCGACGGAGGCTTCCGGTTTTGTTCCCCGGAGAACAGGGAGCCATTCTCCTTTCCGGAAGGACGGTCCGGTTTTCCGGTCTTGCGTCACGGTAATCTGAACAAGGGAAAGGGACTTCCCCTCATAGCCGAATTGCATGACCGCGGTTCTTCCCAGATATCTCACCGGATCATGGGAACTTTTACGGTGGCCGCTCACGATAATATCAACTTCAGGAAAGGAATCGACCATTGCGGGCACCGCTTCCTCTCCAAGATGGGAAAGGATAATCTGGCAGTCGGAGGCGGCGGTCAGCTCTTTCCACACTCTACGCAATGCGGTAAACGGATCTTCTACCACGCAGGAATCATCAATAGGAAACAGTCGATCGGGCGAGGTGCATCCGGTGATGCCGAACCGTATCCCGTTTCTGACAACGACGATGGATGATGGAACAAACCGCTGTTTCCCTTTTAAAAAGCAGTTTACCGAAACCAGTGGCAGTCCGGCGCTCTCCGCAACCCGCGCAAGCCACCGGGCGCCATATTGCAGTTCCTCGTCTCCCACGGCCGCGGCATCGTATCTCATCGCGGCCATGGCCTTTATTGCGGTTATGGTTCGCTGTGAATCGGCCGCCCGTCCCGCAGTGTAAAAGTCATAAATCCCGCCGCCGGCAAATCCTCCGGCGTCGAGAAGAAGCAGTTCGCCGGTAACCGCCACGTTTTTGAGTACGGTTGCGCGTTCTGCAAAACCGCCGCCGGGGCCCTCAGGACAGTCGCAGGGCATAAGCATGGCATGGGATTCCCCGGATGCAACGACCGTAACGATTCTTGCCGTTTCCGTCATTGGACCCGATACCCCTGAAGCGAACATAAGAAGGGGCAAAAGGATGATCGGGAATACGTTTCTCATCGACATGCCTGTTTCGGGACAGAGGTTCAGGGTACCTGGTTATCTTTCATCCGGTAGATCGAAGCGTGAGATTGCGGCCTCATTGGAAAAATACAAAAGCGACGCCCTGAAACCGAGTATTTATTTCCTGATAGGGACAGGTATTTTTCTCCTGTTCTTTCCCGGGCGATGCTCTCTGCAACGACACCATTTACCGATCGCAGCCCTGTTCACACGATCGCCAACGCGGTATACTTTACTGCATGAACGACATCCCGCTCTACTCCATTATTTTCCTGCTCTGCGGAATCGCTTTTTTCCTTTATGGCATGCAACAGGGCGAAAAAAACCTCAAACGTCTCGGCGGCGCGCGTATGCGTCAAATCATCGGCGCCATTACCCGGAACCGTCTTGCAGGTTACGCGACAGGTTTTCTCACGACACTTATAACCCAGTCATCCTCGGCAACGACCGTCATGCTCGTCGGCCTGGCAAGCGTTCAACTCATGACCGTTCGTCAGTCACTGGGGGTCATTCTCGGTTCCGATCTTGCCACGACCATAACGGTCCAGTTGTTCGCCTTTAAAGTGTACCTGATCTCTCCGCTTCTCATCGCCGTCGGGTTTCTCATCTCTTTTATCCGGAAATCAGGCCCTGTCTCTCTTGCCGGAAAACTCATCCTCGCCATCGGGTTTGTTTTTTTCGGCATGCAGTACATGTCCGAAGCATCAGGCGAACTTCGAACCTACCACCTGGTGGGTAAAATGGTGCATGACAGTTTCAGCAATCCGCTGACCGGCCTTGCAGCGGGAATGGTGCTCACCGCGGCAATTCAGAGCAGTGCGGCGACGCTGGCAATCGTCATTGCCATGGCTCACCAGTTCACCTTTCCCGATAACACGTTACCCGGACCGGCGCACTTTCTCCCGATTGTCCTTGGCGCAAATATCGGTACCTGTTCCACCGCGTTTCTGGCGATCCTGCAGGCAGAAATCGAAGGAGTCAGGGTCGCCTGGGCCCACACGGTATTCAAGGTCATCGGCACTCTTGCCGCATTGCCGTTCTTGTGGCTGATGAAAACCCTTTCCGTAGCTGATGGCATTCCGCCTGCGATTCAGATTGCCGGGTTGCATACGGCATTTAACGTCTATATCTCCGTTCTGTTCCTTCCGCTGGTACCTCTGGTTGACAGGATCGTCTGCCGTCTTGTCAAACCTCATCGGGATACCGCGCTTCCATTTCAGACCATGTTTCTCCATGAAAAGGTAATTGCCATCCCGGTGCTGGCCCTTTCACAGGCATCAAAGGAGATCGCACGAGCCGCCGGGTTGGTTCTGGAGATGGCCGAGGACGGTCTCGATCTCATCAAGCGCTATGAATTCACGCGCAGGCTTCGGATTACCGACAAGGACGACGAGATCGACTTTCTGCACCAGAAAATAATCGCGTTCCTTACGGGTATGGGACGCGAAGAACTGGGAAGCGAGGAGTCGGGTCGTTCGTCGATGCTTATCATGGCCTCCACCGATATCGAACATATCGGCGATATCGTCTCCAAGAACATCACTGGCCTTGCAGAAAAAATCGACCGCAGTCCTGTTCCCCTCTCCACAAAAGGAAGGGAAGAAATCGTCGGATTTTATGCATCGTCAATCGATCTTCTCCGTGAGACCATAGCTGCGTTTTCCAACGACGACCACGACATGGCCTCCTCGATTCTTTGCCGCAAATCGTCGGTGGAATCGCATTTCCTTTCTTGCGTCGGCCATCATATGGATCGTCTTTACAAGCACACATCCGCCTCCCTGCAGACCACTGCCATACATATCGACCTGCTCGAAGAGATCAACCGGATAACCCATTTTACCTTTCGCATCGCAGACCATGTTTCCAAAACACGTTGACCCGCCATTCACTCAATTCGGAGGAATGTTCTGATAAATGCTGACGGGACGTACTTTTTCTTGCATGCAGCCTCTTCGCTTTCTATATTATCTACCTCCATGGACGGTATATCACTTACTCGTACAACCCAACATTAACCGGAGGATACCCTCATGTCGATCAAGGTGCTTCTGACTGAAGATGAAATACCGCGCCAGTGGTACAATATTGTTGCTGATCTCCCGACGCCCATGCAGCCGCCGCTCGGGCCTGACGGCAAGCCGGTGTCGCCCGAAGCGCTTGCCAAAGTGTTTCCCATGAACCTTCTTGAACAGGAGATGAGCCCTAAGCGCTGGATCGACATTCCCGAAGAGATTCTCACTATCCTCTACCGCTGGAGGCCGTCACCGTTGCGACGCGCCGTCTTCCTTGAGAAAACGCTCAAAACTCCCGCAAAAATCTACTACAAAGATGAAAGTCTGTCCCCGGCGGGCAGCCATAAACCCAACACTGCGGTTCCGCAGGCCTGGTACAATAAACAAGCCGGGACAAAAACGCTCACTACCGAGACCGGCGCAGGCCAGTGGGGCAGCGCCCTTGCCTTTGCCAGTTCGATTATCGGACTGACCTGCAAGGTATTCATGGTCCGAATCAGCTTCGACCAGAAACCGTTCCGTAAAACAATGATGGAAACCTGGGGCGCCACCTGCGTGGCGAGCCCCTCCCCCGAAACCGAAGCCGGCCGTATGTATCTTAAAAAAGATCCGAACACGCCGGGAAGCCTCGGAATCGCCATCAGCGAAGCGGTAGAGGCTGCGGTCAGCGATCCGACCGGCAACACCAAATACTCCCTGGGAAGCGTACTTAATCATGTAATGCTGCACCAGACGATCATCGGGCTCGAAGCAAAGAAACAGCTTGAAAAAATCGGGATCAAAAAACCTGATATTATCATCGGCTGTGCCGGCGGCGGCAGCAATTTCGCGGGTGTTTCATTCCCGTTTGTCCTGGATAAAATCAATGGCGCGGATATCGAGATTATACCGGTGGAACCGACCTCATGCCCGACCATGACGCGCGGCATTTTTGCTTACGACTTCGGCGACAGCGCCGGTATGACGCCGCTTCTCCCCATGCACACCCTCGGCCATAATTTCGTCCCCGCTCCCATCCATGCGGGAGGACTCCGGTATCACGGCATGTCGCCGCTCGTCAGTCAATCCATCGTTGAAGGCCTGCTCAAACCGCGCGCAGTCGCTCAGCTTGATTGTTACACGGCAGCCATCCAGTGGGCACGCAGCGAGGGGTGTATCATCGCCCCGGAGACCAGCCACGCGGTTGCGGTCACCATTCAGGAAGCGCTTAAGGCAAAAGAGGAGGGTAAAGAGAAGGTCATTCTCATGAACCTGAGCGGTCACGGCCTCATGGATCTGCTCGGATACCAGAAGTATCTTGCCGGTCAGCTTTCCGATTATGTCCTCCCCCAGGCGGAGATCGACAAGGCAGAGGCGGAGCTGAACGGTCTTCCGAAATTAACGGCGGCAAAATCGGGAAAATGGTAAAAAAAGCTGGCGGGAGCGTCGCTCCCGCCAGCTTTCATTCGGCTATCCGCCCTTATTTCGTTCGTTACGAGTTGGCTACGGTCAGGGGGTCCTGATAATCCTCAAATTCGACATCTTTTTCGTCCACGCTCTCATCGTGCGGTTCCAGACGTTTCGTTTCCGTGACATACTGTGCGGTGATATCGGTTTTTGATTTCAGGAATTCGAGGATGGGAGCCGTGTGGGCTTCATCGAGAATAATACGCGTCTGTTTGGTAATCCGTGCCTTGTAATTCCAGCTGTTCATCACCTCGTCAGTGACCTGAAAAGCGTCCTCGATGCCGACAAAATGCATTTCGTCGGCCCGTAAGGCGACACAATACTGCTCGTCGATGCATGAATAGTCGGCTCCAAAACGGATATGCAGCTTCTTCACGTCTGCGGTCTTGTTGATACGATAGTAACCGGTGATGACCATTTTATCCTTGTACTCGGCTTTTGTACCAGCGTATTTGGTGATAAAAAGCAGATACCTGTTTTTTGCTTTAGCAAAAGCCCCGCGTATCTTGCACTTTCCGCATCCGTATACGCCATAGGTTCCGGTTTCGTAATTCGGTTCGGGAAGGATTTCCGAAAGCAGCTCTTCCGGTACTTCACGAATCGGCAGTTCTGATATGGGGTCGCTTGCATAATACACCACCATGCCGGTAGGTGAAGAACGATAATCCTGCCAGGCGATACTTTCTACTGCGATCTTCTGCAGTTCGTTACTCATAAGAACTCCCCGGGTTATTAATAAAAAAAAAGACAAGCCCGTATTTTACGATACGGGCTTGCGGCCATTATTCAGTTTCTATCAGTAAAATAATACCCTTCACCGCAAAAAACAATAGGGTTTTCAGTGACGATAGCACTTCCGGATCAACGCAGCATACCCTTCATCCGGCCGTTTTCCCCCTCACTCCGCTTCATTCACGATCGTACCGGGAAGGGAAAAGTTCCTGTGGCGACCTGGGAGTCACTCTCATCGTCTTGAATCGATCCAGCACAACCTCGCCGGGGGGAGAATGACGGCGTTTATGCACGAAACGCGCTTCGGTGTAGTGGACCTCCGCATAGGAGGTATGTTTCGCCTTTGAAAACCAGACGGCGAGCGCCGCAGCCTTTTCAAGGATCTCCGGGGGTACGGGAGAGGTTTTATCCGGCTTGCGCACCACGACATGAGATCCCGCATGACCGGCGACATGCAGCCAGAGGTCATTGTGGCGGGCGAATCGTGTGGTCAGCTCATCGTTCTGCGAATCGTTCTTTCCGACGAAAAGAGACCAGGCACCTGTCGAAAACTGTCGATACGGACACCGCGCTTCAACGGTTCCGGAAGCTGGATGACCGTGGGGAAGCATTTCCGGGGCATGTTTCCTGAGCAGCTCTTCAACGCGGCCGCAGAGCACCCGGCAGTCTGCGCCGTTTCCCCGGGCGACGGAAGAAAGAAAAACTTCGCACGAACGCAACATCTGTTCAACCGATTCGATCAGTGCGGCGGTCTCCGCCACTTTCGCGGCATTGATATTTCCTCCCCGTTCAGCCTTCCTGGCCTTTTTGTAAAGTAGCCCGGCATTTCCCCTCCGGTCGAATTTCGGATTGAGTGAAACCGTTTCGTCCTGCCGGGTATGAATATTGTTTATTCGCGCAGAAACCGCTCCCCGATGCGACTGCTCCGGATACGCAAGAAGAGAATCCGCCATCTGCCGGTACCAATACGCTTTCCCTGTCTCACGAAGTTCTTCTTCCTGTTTTACCATTTTTTTGCGTAATCGATTCAGGAGCCGGACAAGCGGCTTTTGCAGTAACAACACACTTTCTTCAGGGGAATCAACGGTACCATCCATCATTTACTTGACATCCATTCATGAAAATGATACAATATAACTAGTGATTAAGCGCATAAGCTCAAAATGGCCCCATAAAGCAGCGACCATGGTAGAATGAGCATGTAACTTATTTAAGGAAAATGAGATATGATAACTACACTGAGTATCAAATGTCCGCATTGTGAACAGGTCTCCCAGATCTTTCTCAGTACAAGTGTCTGCGTCATCATTCTGAACTGCCCTTCGTGCCTTTCGCCGATCATGTATTTCAAGCATAAAATATTTTTGCTCGATCCCAAACAGCTTAAACGGCTGACCAGCGATACGAGAAGTTCCATGCTGTCAAAACTGCTCGAAAAGATAACGGACAGTGAAGCAACGGCCCAGTGCGGAGTGAAAAAAACGGCCTCTGCTTACCATCAAGCCGCAGGTATGGTCTCCACAGCGCATAAGGTGACCGCCACCGACCGTTGTGAAAAATATATCACCGATGATGACTGCACCAATCTTCGTATCGAGCTTGAACTGTGCCACGACTCGCTTGATTTCATAAATCGCCTCTGACTATTCTCCCCTCCCGCTTTTCATGTGTCGTTCTCCGGACTCAAGAAACGAATGAACGTTCCATTTCCTTTTTTTGCCCCGGCTGATTGTATTTTTCTCTTCGTGCGTCAAAGGAGGGACAATGCAGCTGCGATACGAGTCTTACGACTATACCCCGATCCTCGGATGGTCAATATCGAGGTACGAGGTATTTGATAAATGCAAGCGCCAGTATTTCTATTCCTATTACCCCAAACTTGTCACCGGTGTCCCTCATTATAAAATGAAACTGCTGCGCGACCTGACCTCGATACCGCTTGAAATCGGAAACGTGGTGCATGACGTGATCGAAGCCCTTTTACGGCGGCTCCAGAAGGACGACGCAAAAATCGACGAGACCCGTTTTTTCGACTACGCGCGCGAAAAAACCGACGAGTACTTCTCTATAAAAACCTTTATCGAAACCTACTATGCCGGGGGAACCGTCGACCGCGCAAAGGCACAGGACAAGGTCGCGGCTTGCCTCGCCAACTTTATCGGGTCACCTTGCTTTTCCTGGATATTCATGAAAGCCATCATGAGCAAGGAAAACTGGATGATCGAACCTCCCGGCTATGGCGAAACGCGTCTCGATGGACTGAAGGCCTACTGTAAAATGGATTTTCTGATGCCGGTCGGCGACGAAGTCCACATTCTCGACTGGAAAACCGGTTCACGTGACGAGGCCAAACATTCGGCGCAACTCAGAGGATACGCGGCAGCCGCAGCAAGCAATTTTAACATACCCCGGGATATGATCTTCCCTAAAATTGTCTACCTCTTCCCGGCTTATGCCGAGCTGGAACTCCAGCTTGATCGGAACAGTTATACCGAATTCATCTCGACCATGAAGGCACAAACAAAGGAGATGCTCTCTTTTTGCAGCAATCCCGAAGAAAACATTCCGATGCCGATCGACCGGTTTCCGATGCAGACCTCGCCGTCGATCTGCCGGCAGTGCCGGTATCAGGAACTCTGCTTTCCGGAAATGAGAGACCGCCGTTGACGACAGAATGTGCTTCATGAAATTCACCGGTTCATGCGCCTGTCAGGCCTGAGGTTAACGCCGTTTACGGAAGTAAACAATATGTCACCGGGAAACCTTTTTTTTCATGCTTCAGGCCTCCAAAATCATATATCTTAAACTCATGATCGAGGAGGTTTTTCATTCCCAGCCATGGGAACCCGACGATAGAACCCCTTCGAAATTTTCACCAAGGAGAGCACCTATGTCCTCGTATCGGTTCGCGCTGTTTATGGGTATCCTTTGTTTTTTCGCCCTGACCGTTTCGGCTGAATTTTACCCGGAACGAATCTATAAGGAGCGAAAGAAGGTGCTTTTTAATCATGGATGGAAATTTTACAGAGGGAACCCGTCAGGAACGCCTTCAGCGGTCGCCTTTAATGACGCTTCGTGGCAAACAGTCAATGTCCCCCATTCGGCTTCCTATGACCAACCGGGGTTTTCCTCGGAGCTGAACCACTATCACGGCGATGTATGGTACCGCAAGACGTTCGATCGACCGTCAGCGCCCCATTCAGGAAAACTGTTTATTGAATTTGAGGGCGCCATGCAGGCTGCCGATGTGTGGCTCAATGGACAGAAGCTCGGCGCTCACCATGTAAGCGGGTATACCTGGTTCAGTTTCGACATGACCGCAGCCAACGCGACCGGCAATGTTATCGCCGTAAAACTCAACAACGAATACACGCAGGAAATACCGCCGGGCAATGTCGGCCAGCGCGATCCAATGAATATCGAAACCTTCCCTGATTTCCATATTTTCAGCGGTCTTTACCGGGACGTGTGGCTCGTCAGCACCGATAAGATATATATACCGCTTTACGGACAGCAGATCTCGACTCCTACTGTTTCGACATCGAACGCTACCGTACGCATCAAGACCGTTGTGAAAAACGAAGACGCGTCACCGAAAAGCGTCACACTCAGCTTTGTCATTACCGACTCCAGCAATACCCACGTAACGGGCGGAACCCTCTCCGCCGCAATTCCTGCAGGCCAATCATTTACTTTTGATACTCAAAGCGAAACCATAAACAATCCAAAATTATGGTCCCCGGCATCGCCGTATTTATATAAGGTGTTTACCCGTATACTTGTCGACGATGTGCCGGTCGACGATTTCGTCGAGCGTTTCGGCATCAGATCGATCGATTACTCGCTTACCGAGGGATTTAAACTTAACGGAACACCGACCTATCTCAAGGCGGTATGTGTGCATCAAACGTTTGCCTGGGTGCAGAATGCAATTCCCAATTCACGAGCTTTCGAAGAAGTCAAGCTGATTAAGGACATGGGCGCAAATATGATCCGGAGCGCGCACTACCCGCGCAACCCGGCATTCTACAAAGCATGTGATGAATTGGGCATCCTTTTATATGTTGAGGTCCCGACATGGGGTGTTAAAACGGCAAGTTATCCGGCAATATTCTGGTCGAGACTCGACACCTGCGCCCACGCGATGATTACGGTGGGATACAACCACCCCTCAATCATCATGTGGGGTTTGTTCAACGAACCGTCCTCACTGGGATCGACAGATGAATTCAATGTTGGAATCACGAGATTAAACAACACGGTCCACCTTTTGGACTCGACGCGTAAAACAGTTATGGCAAACACCGGAGACCTGTCCTTTACGCCCATACCCGATATCGTAGGGGTAAACTACTGGATCAGTGTTGCTCAAGCCCATCCCACCCGCATCCGGATCAATACCGAATATCATCCGGGATGGTTTGACGGATATACCTGCGCCCGCTGCGAAACGCGCGAACCGGAATTCGCCGAACAGCGCTGGGGGTTCTGGCTTGAGGTCCGTGACGCGAAGGACCCGAATGGAAACAATACGTACATCGGCGGCAGCATGTGGAGTTTCAACGACTACTCGTCCATGTTCATCACCCAGGAAAAACCGATGGGCGCGGTCGACTTCTACCGCATCCCCAAACAGGCGTATTACCTGTTCAGGAAAAACTGGACCGGCGTCGCCGAAGACAACCCGAGCGCCGGTGTCACGGCCACGCGACTTTCGCTTGAGCCAGACCTGACAAGGCTCATTGCCGACAGTTGCGATATTTCACGGGTGATCATCGCCACTCGAAACGCGTCCGGCGCCCTTTCGAATGCGCCTGCAACCGTTTCTGTGGATATTACCGGACCGGCAACGACCTTTGACCCGACAACGCTTACCACGAAATGCGGGAAGATCGCTTTTGTGCTTAAATCAACGAACACTCCTGGAACGATCCGTATCATCGCCAGAGCCGCCGGGTTGACCCCTGATACCGCTTTCATCGAAAGCGCTGCCAGGGACACCACTCCCTTGCCGTTTATCGCCGGCATAGTTAACAGGAAATCGGTTTTTTTCAAAGGCGATGCCCGGATCAGGAAACACGGCGACATTCTTTCTATCGTGCTGCCGGCTTCTGGACACGCGAAAACGACGGTAGCGCTGTATACCCTTCAGGGGAAACAGATCGCCCGTACGGTCGTCAGCCCATCAGGCACGGCGTTATTTACCACCCGTCAACTCAAGCCGGGGTATTACTGCCTGAAAATCAGTGACGAAAACGGGTCGTTCAGTAAAAAATATCCGTTACTGCACCTACGGTAAAACCATGCTGCCGTCGTCATAATAACGACAAGGAATCGGCAATGAAATCTCAGGCCGGAATATTTTTACTCATCATCATGGCATGCGTATGGTGCTTTTCTGAAGGGGAAGACACGCGACGCCTCAACGTATCGGGCAGGCTTGCTGTCGATAACGGCCAGATTGTCAACAGCCATTATCTGGGGAAACGGGTGCCGTTTCGGCTGTGGGTGAATCGCGGGTATTTGAACCTCCGGTTTCAGTCCACGTTTGGAGAGAAGCTGCGGGTTTCTGCCGAACCCGAAGTAAAAGTATGGTTTAACACCTATCCGAGCACGATGATCAATACCGCGCACGTTCTCGTGCCTTTTACCGAATACTCCTGGATCACCCTTGCCGAAGCCCGGGGCGTATTCAGCCCTTTCGGCAACGATAACCCGTCACTCATGTTTTCTGCCGGTATTTTTCCTTTCAAGTACAATCCCGATGCACGGAATCTTGGAGAATACCTGTTCCGATCAGGCACCTATTCACCGTATATTTCAAGCGGCTTCGAATATCAGTTCATGCGCTTGTCCGGGTTCCACTTAAGCAGCGAATTGTTCGGCTTTTTGCAGCAAGACCTGTTTCTTCATGGCGAAACACAGGTTCTCCCGCTGCATGACTGGTCGCTCAGCTACTGCATCGGCGCCGATTTCAACCTTTTTACGGCAGGGTCCGGTATCTCCTTTCACCACTGGTTTCCGGTGGACGATCAGTTTACCAGGCCGAAAAACATATACAACAGCAACAACTTCCGGAACGTGTACCGTACGGAAACCGGCGATACCGGCTATTACACCTTTAAAGGGATCAAACTCATGGGCCGATGGGCGTTTGATCCAAAACGGCTTATGCCCGCTACGGTTTCGGAACGGTTCGGGAAAAACGACCTGCGGCTCTATACGGAAGCGGCAGTCCTGGGGGTAAAAAATTATCGCGCTTTCATGCCGCACGTCACCGGCGCCGATACGGCGTGGATACCCGACACGGTCAACAATTTTTACGGCGATCTGAAACAACGCATTCCAATAATGGCCGGTTTTGTCTTTCCCACCTGTGGGTTGCTCGATATTCTGTCGCTTGAAATTGAATCGTATCCCTGGCCGGAAAAAAACGTTTTCTACGACCAGCAGAACCAGTATTACCTGCCACGGCCGGTTACGATCGCAGATACCGGAGTCTACTCCCGGAAAGCCTATGCGTACGATACCTGGAAATGGTCGATCAACGCACGCAAAACCGTTGTCAACGGCGTCGAGCTGGTCGGACAGGTCGCACGTGACCACCTTCGTCACGATGTTTACCAGGAAGGTCAACGTGACCCTGAAGAGGCATTGACACGGTCCAACGAATGGGCCTGGTTTATGCGTCTGCAATACCATTTTTAAGACGAGAAATGACGGTACGACGCTCAGGCGTACCGG
>JAFGOU010000392.1 GCA_016926315.1 Chitinispirillaceae bacterium | reverse complement strand
TCACCCGGTCGGCCCGGCGGACCGCCTGCTTCTGGATCAGGAACGATTTCATCCTCGTGTACGGGGCGAGTTCGGGCATATGCAGCGCAGTGAGGTCGTACACGGTCGCGATGGAGCGGGTGCCGGGAATGAGCGGAAATCCGATGTCCCGCAGGGGTCCGAGGCTTACGGTGGAGTGAAAAAGACCGGCTCGCAGCGCGCGAAGGTCAAAGGGCCAGCGGAGCTGTTCGTGAAGCCAGTCGTGTCTTTCCGGCCGCTTGAGCATGACGTACCTGCCGCACCGCAGGGGCGCCTGGGGCGCGCTTCCGCACAGGATGAGCGACGAAGAAAATCGGGATTTGACAAGGTGGGAAAGGAGGTTGCGCGTGACCGTACCGATGCCGACGTGCGCATAGCGGTTCTGAAGAGGCCTGCAGTCGATGGCAATGTTCATGGTGGGTAGTAAAATAATGGTTCCCACGGTGTAAAACCCCCTGGAATATTTCCCGCGCGCCATTTCTTCCCGTACCGGTGATTCCGGAATGCCTGGGGTGTCATCTCCTTGCGTACTCCACCGGGGCATTGAAAGCCGTCATTCATGATCGGCAACCGTCGAACTCTTTGCCAGGATAGAAAATACCCGCGCCGCACAAACGTAATTTTAGTGTAACGTCACGCTCAGGAAAGGGAGCATGAGAAAGCGCTTGCAAGCGATAACGGAACATGGTAGTCTTTAATATCCGGCATAAACCGATGGCAGGGTATCACGAAGGCCGTTCAAAATGAACAATAAACAGATGTGCGTCGTTGTTGTTGACGACGAAATACAGATAACGGATCTTCTGAAAACGTTTCTTGAATGCATTTCAAGGGACCTGGACGTTCATACGTTCAACGACCCGGAAGAAGCGCGGGCGCATCTTCTGCAGAAGACCCCCGACGTCTTGATTACTGATTTTAAAATGCCGAAATTCGACGGCATCCAGCTGATCCGGCTCATGCCGCCGGATTCGACCAAGGTGTTGATTTCAGGTTATGTCTCCGAAATCACCGAGGGGCAGCTGAAGGAACTCAATGCTTCGTTTTTCGAAAAACCTCTGCCCATGAAGGAACTGGGCAGGATCATTCAATCTGCCAGTGAAAAAAAAGCGGTCCACTACTCGGAAAACCGTTAGCGCTTTTTTCATGAAACCGCTTCTGCTGGTATATATCACCGCCAAAGACCGCACCCTGGCACGCGGCATCGGAAAGACCCTTGTCACGGAAAGACTCGCGGCCTGCGCGAACGTAATCCCTGCCATGGAATCGTTTTACTTATGGGAAGGCAACCTGTGCGACGACGCCGAAGCGCTGCTCATCGTCAAAACAAGGAAGGCTCTCCTGGAAAAACTTATCAGACGGGTTACGGCGATCCACACCTATACCGTTCCCTGCATCGTTGCCCTGCCCGTGGTCGGCGGCAATCCCGATTTTCTCGGCTGGATAACCAGCGAGACAAAAAAAATACCGGAAAAACGAACGTCCGGGCAAAAAAGAAAAAAACGACCTGACGGCAAAAGACAGCACCGGTAACGGGTTTTCTATTCCTTCAACTCCTCGAATCTGAATCTCTCATTCATGGCGGCGAGTTCCCGTGCAATGGTCATAAGTCGCTCCTTCAGGTCATTATCCGGCCGCGCCTTGCATTCACCGTAGACCTTGAGAAATTCGTCGAGTTTCTCCTGATACATCTTCATGGCCCCCTGCTCGTTCATCTCCCGTTCGAGGTGAAAGAGCGACCCGTCGGTCATTCTCTCCAGCATCTCAAAGTAGTAACCTGCCGCCCTGCGGACGATCTGCAGCACCTCGGACATCTGTTCGGCAAGGGCCATGAATACCGGGACAAGCGCCCCATGGGTCCCCTGCAGATGGGAAAGTGCGCTGGCCGCAAGTTTGTAATAGACGACAATGCGGTCCTGGCGCGAGGCATCCTGAAAAACGATGTGGTGGTACGACCCCTGATGCCGGTCTCCCTGAAAAACCCCCTCCTGTACAAGCCCGAAATCGGCATTGTCACGGTAGACGACATATTCGTTCCGGACACCGGGATGCTCATCAAGATAACGCCGCACATCCACGTCAAAAATCGATATATACTCGCGTGCCTTGGTAAGCTGCCCGGCATCAACAATCGAATTGAGCAGGCCGCTCAGGTAGACGTTAACCTCCTGATCATACTCATGCTGGCCGGATTCCATGTGCAGATCGGCCCGTGCCATCAGAATATGCTGCAAAAAGAAAAAAGCGGTATTGCCGACCTCTCCGCCGCGCAGGTCAACATACGGATTAACGATAGCGTTTTTCTCCATGATCATCCCCCTTACGGTCAATGCCTTTTCATTACTGATTATCGGATAAAGGCTGCCGTTATTTAAGCGCTTTATCAAAAATTCGTCACTTTTCTCATGACCATTTACTCTTCATTAAAACTTGAAATATGCATGACTCACCGCAGAGACGCTGAGTGCGCAGAGATAGAGATAATAATCAACCCGAAAAGAATCAGGCATGAGAAATAATTTCTTTCTATCAATTCACCTGACGGGTGCGTTTGAATGGCGTTTGGTTTTAAAGTATGCGTATTCTCTGCGTTCTCTGCGACTCCGCGGTGAGGTTTTGAGCGCATAACTTAGTTAAAAATCAATAAATTAGCGATCACCTGCACCACCAATAAAAAAACTAAAGTATTCCTGAAAACTGCCGATATACTGAAAGGGGAAGATATTGTAACAATTCTCAGGGAGGTGCTATGGAAATACCAAGGGCGGGCGGCGATGCGCATTTAGTGACCGGCATCAAGCATTCTCAGAGCGCCTTGCGCAAAACAAACCGGCAGCTCGAGAAAATCCTCGAACAGCTCTCCACTGCAAAAAGAATCAACCGGGCGAGCGACGATGCCGCGGGACTGGGGGTGGCTGAGCAGCTCACCACACAGATCCGCGGTTTCAGGCAGGCTTCGCAGAACATAGCCGACGCCACGGCAGCGCTCGATATTGCCGATGGCGCAGGACGGGAAATTTCCGACCTGCTGCAGCGGCAGCGGGAACTTGCGGCAGCGGCGAGCAACGGGACGCTTTCGGACGGTGACCGGAAGGCACTCGACAGGGAATACCAGGCGCTCACCGCGGAGATCGGCCGCATTACAGAGGTGACCAATTACAACCGCCAGCAGGTGGCAAATGCTACCGATCTCGCCTCCGGTAACGCTCAGCTGCAGGTAGGACCCAATGCGGGCGAAACGCTCAGCCTGCCGGCAGTGGATTTTGCCCTTGTCGGCACCGGCATGGAAGGAACATCGCTATTAACCGTGGACAACGCCCAGACGGTACTCTCCAGGGTCGACACCGCCATCGTCTCGATCGGCACGCAGCGCAGCGCCATCGGCGCCACCATCAACCGGCTTACTTCGGCAGGAGACAACCTTGCTGTTGCGATGATCAATACACAGGCGGCGGAGTCGGTGATCCGCGACGAGGAAATGGCCGAAGGTCTGGCAGCCCTGACGCGTGAACGGATCCTGCAGGAAGGGGCGCTTATCACTTTTCAGCGGTATGCGGAAATAACAAGAAACCATATTCTGGGACTTCTGCAATAGCAGCCGGCAGCAGCGGGGTATCACTGCGCGGTTTTCCGGCGGCGGTACCCCGCACCCTGGATACAACACCATGAACACCAACGCCGAAATAGCCCGTCACTACTCCCGCATGCGGCTTGAAACCGCATCGCACCCGCAGATCATCTGGCAGATCCATTCCAAATGCGCGCAGCTTATCAAACAGGCGGGCGGCATGGACGGCGGCCAGCGCAGGACGCTCCTTATCCACGCTCAAAACCTGCTCGCAGAACTCGAAGGGTCGCTCAAGGTTACCGACGAGATATCCAAAGGGCTTTTTTACCTCTATGACTACTGTTACTGCCTGCTCGATACCTCCCGCAGTGAAGATCATGAGCTTGCGTTCAGGATACTTTCAACCATCAGGGATGCTCTCGGCGCCCTGCTGCGGAAAAATCCATAATCTCTTGCGCCTTTTTTATCCCGGTTATATTTTTTGATGACTATCGCTCTTTATACAAAGAGCAACGTTCATAGTGCGCCGATACGTCATCATACAACATTCAGGAGGATACGATGAAAAACGTAAGAAGTTTCTTGATCCTTGCCGCAATGGCCGGAATGGTCCTCTGGGGCTGTCAGAAAAAAGTGACCAAGGTGGAGACTCCGCCGCCCGAGCCGAAACCACCGGTCGTTGAAACCGTCCCGGTGAAGCCGGTCGAGGATTTCACCCCGGTGGTGGATCTCGATGCGGAATTGCGCAACATCCTTCAGACCATCTATTTTGATTATGACAAATACACGCTGCGCTCCGATGCGATCAGCAAGCTGGAGGCGATCGCGCGGTATCTGCAGCAGCATCCGACCGTCAGGGTTCTTGCCGAAGGGCATTGCGACGAACGAGGATCGAGCGAATACAACATGGGGCTCGGGGAAAACCGCGCCAAGGCGGTGAAGAAATACCTGACCTCCTACGGTATCGATGCCGGCAAGGTCGAAACCACCTCCTACGGCAAGGAACGTCTTATGAAAATGGGATGCGGCAGCGACGATATGTGCCACGAAGGCAACCGCCGTGTCGACTGGCAGGTGTTGGCAAAGTAAGAATTCAAGCAGGAATTCTTCGCAGCGGGGGAACGGAAAATCGTTTCTCCCGTTTTTTTATTAATGCGCCATCGTATATTTGATCATCATGATACGGCGAAGGAAATCCAGGCAGGTTCTTGTCCGCGACGTTCCCATCGGCGGCAACGCTCCCATCGTCATCCAGTCCATGACCAACACCGCTATTGCGGACATCCAGGCCACGCTCGGCCAGATCGACC
>JAFGOU010000391.1 GCA_016926315.1 Chitinispirillaceae bacterium | reverse complement strand
GTCGCGCTTGGCAACGCCGATCCGTTCGGCGAACAGGTGGATCGCTTCGGGCGTGTATCCGCGGCGACGCAGACCGGAGAGCGTGGGCATGCGCGGATCGTCCCAGCCCGACACTTTATTTTCCGTCACGAGCTGGAGCAGCTTGCGCTTGCTCATGACCGTGTAGGTCAGGTTGAGCCGCGCGAATTCGATCTGGCGCGGGTGATGGATCGGAAGCTGGTCGAGGAACCAGTCGTAGAGCGGCCGGTGGCCTTCGTATTCGAGCGAGCAGAGCGAATGGGTAATTTCTTCGATGGAATCTTCCAACCCGTGCGCCCAGTCGTACATGGGGTAGATGCACCACTTGCTGCCCTGCCGGTGGTGCGGAGCGTTGACAATACGGTACATGACCGGGTCGCGCAGGTTGATGTTGGGAGATGCCATGTCGATCTTTGCGCGCAGGGTACGGGACCCCTCGGGGAATACTCCCTTGCGCATGCGGTCGAACAGGTCGAGGTTCTCCTCCACCGACCGGTCGCGGTTCGGGCTGTTTTTTCCCGGTTCGGTAAGGCTGCCGCGATACTGGCGCACCTGGTCGGCGTTCAGGTCGCACACGAACGCCTTTCCCGCCCTGATGAGCAGGATGGCCCACTCATATATCTTTTCAAAGTAATCGGACGCAAAGTAGAGACGGTCGCCGAAGTCGCAGCCGAGCCATTTGACGTCTTCGATAATGGCCTGAACGTACTCATCCTCCTCCCTGCTCGGGTTGGTATCGTCGAACCTCAGGTTGAACAAGCCTTTGAACTCCCGGGCCATGCCGTAGTCGATATGGAGCGCCTTGGCGTGGCCGATATGCAGGTGTCCGTTGGGTTCGGGAGGGAAGCGGGTAACGACGCTCTTGAACCGGCCGGTTTTCAGGTCCTCGATGATCGCATCGCGGATGAAGTTGGTGGGGGTTTCAGGTGTCGAGCCGGTGTCGGGACTGGAGGTTGGTGCGTTCATGGTCGGGCTTTCTGGAAAGACTGGTCGGTTTTAGGACGACTATATAAAATAATTAACCGTTTTGCCGTAACGGGGGTAATATCATAATCACAAACTTCGACAGATTTAACCAACGGTAGAAACGACAGACGAATATCCCGGGCAACAGGAAAAGTCGTGTAAATCGAAAGTTTGCCTTTGGATTTACACAACAAAGCTTCATTTGTCGTTTTCGAACTTCAACCCCATTTTCAGAACATCAGCAAGCGGGTTATGAAATCCCCGAAAATCTACTTTTCCGATACCGGACTGGCCTGTTTTCTTCTGGGTATATCCGAAGTAGAACAACTTCGTCGAGATCCACTCAGAGGCGGACTTTACGAAAACTTCATAATCCTGGAATTTCTCAAGACCAGCTAAAACGCAGGCAGACCGTATCGTCTCTTTTCCTACCGCGACAGTCATGGCAATGAAGTCGATTTAGTGCTTCAGAAAGGTCGCGAACTCGTTCCGATCGAGATTAAATCCGCATCGATTTTTGACGAATCTTTTTTAAAGGGAATCGACCGGTTCAGGGGAGCGGTCGGACACGAACGATATGAAAACAGCGCCGTTATTTACAATGAACACTACCCCACATCATAATCCACTGCAGCCCGTTCGACCCGGACCTTCCTGATAAACTCCACGCACACGCGGTGTTCCGGGTTGTTCTGGTATGTCAACAGGTCAGCCAGACTGTCGAATTCGGAGAACAGCGCCACGTCCCAGGTTTCGTTCCTGTTGCAGTTGGTGCCGACCTCGATCATCCGGATTTCCGGAATCTTGTCCCTGAGTCCTTCGAGCATGACCTTCATTTTCTGCGCGTTTTCCTGCTTGACCGCGCCTTCGGCCGATTCGGCTAATTTCCAGAGTACAATGTGACGGACCATGACAGGGATCCTCCTTGTTTTGTGAAAAAAAGCGAGAACACGGATGACGCGGATCGAATGGATGCACACTGAT
This sequence comes from Chitinispirillaceae bacterium, assembly GCA_016926315.1. The sequence continues at coordinate 2,446 of JAFGOU010000391.1, read as the reverse complement.
AAATAGCGTCGGTCCGAAAAATTCTATTTTATAGTTCGTCATTCCGGACTCGATCCGGAATCTATGATTTACGGGTGATTAAAAACCTGGATACCGGCTTCCGCCGGTATGACGTCCCGGCACCCGCTACGGTTATCGCGCTGTTTTTTCGATCCAGACGATTGCCGCCTTGATCCTGCGCACCACGGTCTCGCGTCCGAGCGCGGCCATCAGCTCAAACAGCCCGGGTCCGAAGCTCACGCCGCTGATGGCAAGTCGGGTCGGGTGGATCAGATGGCCGGGCTGCTGATTCGTCTTTTCCGCACAGGTCCTGAAGGCAGCCTCCAGCGAAGAATGGTCGAATGGGGCGCACTGGTCGATCACCCCCAGAAGGCCGGCGAGCAACGGCACGGTCTCGGGCTTGAACTGTTTTTTCGCCGCCTTCTCCTCATAGGTCGCCGGGTCCTGGAAAAAGTAGGCGGCGCTGTCGGCAAGTTCCGTCACCTTCTTCGACCGGACCTTGAGCAGGTCGATGACGGTTATCAGATACGCATCATCCGCCGGACGTTCCGGAGCGATCCACCCTCGCTCCTTCCATGCGGGCAGCACTTCGGGCAGCAGCGATGCCGCGGACCGCTCAGCCATATACAGCCCGTTCATCCACTCCAGTTTTTTTTCGTCGAACACCGCGGCTTTGGGCGAAATATGGTCCATGGAAAACGCCTTGACCAGCTCGTCGATCGCCATTTTTTCGCGCTCGTCACCCTCGCCCGGCGACCAGCCGAGGAGTGACAGAAAATTGAACAGCGCTTCGGGCAGGTATCCGGCCCGTTTGTAATCCATGACCGAGGCCGCGCCTTTTCGCTTGGAAAGTTTTTTCCCGTCCTCCGCGAGAATGATCGGCAGGTGCGCAAAGAGAGGCGGCGTCCATCCGAACGCCTCGTAGAGCAGGACATGACGCGGCGTGGAGGCGATCCACTCGTCACCGCGCATCACATGGGTGATCTTCATGAAGTGATCGTCGATAACGTTGGCCATGTGGTAGGTAGGAAACCCGTCGGATTTGATCAGCACGATATCGTCGAGCAGATCGCTTGCGTATTCGATCTCGCCGCGGATCTGGTCGTCGAAGACGACCTTTCTGCCTGCCGGGATTTTGAGGCGGATGACATGCGGCGCTCCGGACGCCAGAAGAGCGTCGATCCGTGATTGCGGCAGGTCACGGCAGGCGCGGTCGTACCCCAGGGGCTGCTTGTTCTTTTCCTGTTCGGTGCGTAATGCTGTCAGGCGTTCCATGGTGCAGAAGCAGCGGTAGGCGTGACCCGCTGCAATGAGTTTCTCAGCGTGCTCCATGTAAAGCGCTGTCCGCTCCGACTGGAGATACGGCCCGCAATCACCGCCTGCCTCAGGCCCCTCGTCCCAGTTAAGCCCCATCCAGCGCAGGCTGTCGAAGATTTCCTGCATGGCGCCTTCGACGTAACGGCCGCGGTCGGTGTCTTCGATGCGAAGGATAAAGGTGCCGCCGTGATGCCTGGCGAACAGATAATTGAACAGCGCGCTGCGCGCGCCGCCCACGTGAAGGTAGCCGGTGGGCGAAGGGGCGAATCGGACGCGGACTGTCTGGGACATGGGTGCTCTGGCTTTCTTTGGTTTGGTTATCGGGATGATCCGCAGGGTAAAATACGTTGTGTGAGGGCGCCGGGAAACCGCTCTTTCGTCACTTCACATAACACGGACGGATTCCGGCAATCATGGGGTAATGCTTACAGTTCAAGGTGCAGAGAGAAAGTGAATGCGCTGCACTGGTCGCCGCGATCAACGCGTCAGGAATTTCGACACCATGGGAGTTCCTGAAGGTCCGGCAGTATGTTCCGGCAACCCGGGCGATATCGGCGGTGACCGGAAGAACCTGAAAGGCCGCGAACAGACGCTCCACTGCCCGTTCTTCAACGCTATTCCTGATTCCGGAATACAGTTCCGCTACACTCACCGCCGAAAAGTTGATAGTCTGCTCATGTGACACAAAAAAATCGACAGCGTCTTTTTGCCCGCGCAGCAGGTCGATAATGATGTCGGAATCTACCAGGAGACCTTGATCCATGAAACTCATCGGCGGTTCCAGCCTGCTCGCAGATTAACAAGATCGGGAAGATCATTTCTATCGGCCCATATACCGGCGACATCCTTGATGACACGGCCTCGATCTTCACCATGCTCCCGGTCGATAAAGGAATCAATCGCCCGGCGAATCAGGTCGCTTTGACTCAATCCGGTCTTTGCTGCGACACGGGAAAGAGCGGTTTTTTCGGTTTCAGAGAGATAAATTTGGGTACGTATCATAGTTTTCTATTTAATGATGTATTATGGTACTGTATACATCATAATTAGGGCTTGCTGAACAGGTTGTCTATATTTAACACTCCAAGGCCGGAGTATTCACGACGTCATCCATTACAAATATATTAAG
>JAFGOU010000390.1 GCA_016926315.1 Chitinispirillaceae bacterium | reverse complement strand
CCGCTTATAATGAATAGGGAAAACCGCTTGGAAACGTCAAGCGGCTGGAATTAAATTAATTCCAAGCGCGGGAAACACACATTAGGGAACAGAGGGGACGGCGATTTTTTCATTGGTATCTACCCAAGCCGGCTGATCCAAAACAAAAAAAGCGGGAACGCGGATGACATCTGCCTCTGCTGACCCGCTACGCCAGTGTTAGTGCGGCGCAACGGTTTTAAGCGGCAGCAGGAATCCTCACCGGCAAACGAAGTGTAACCGCACGGGTATCGCCTATCTGCTCCCGAAACAATCATTTACTAAAAACCACATCCCTTCCCTCCTCTTCCTGCCTCTATTTAATTTATATAAAATCAAACCAAACCCTTCGATTTCAACACTATATATGATTACTGCCCCAGTCTCTTCAGTTCCATCTTTTTTCCAGGCGGTCCGGGAAAGGATTCGGTATTTTCAATGAATAAGGTCCAGGCATTTAAAATCCTGCTTGTCGGCGCACTCGTGTGCGGTCTCATCTCCTGCCAGTCAAAACAGCCGGCATCCAAAGACGCTCCTGCTTCCGGCACCAGCTTCCCACGCGCGAAAACCCTCTACCTCGGCGGCGACCAGTGGGGCGAACCCAATACCTTTAATCCGCTCTGTGACTGGCCGGCATGGCCCATCAGGGGCAAAGATAACATTATGTATGAGCCGCTCATGACCTTCAACTCCCTGACCGGCGAAATGGAACCGCTACTTGCCCATACGCTGCAAAAATCGCCGGACACCATCTCCGTGATTCTCGACAGCCGCGCAAAGTGGAGCGACGGCACGCCCGTGACCGCGGAGGACGTCATTTTCACCTATGAAATCGGAAAAACGCACAAGAGCGCGCCTACGGCCTATGTATGGGACCTGATTTCCGCCATCACCAGCCAGAAAGTGGCGGACACGGTAACGCAGGGCAAGACCCAGGCTGAAAAAATCGTTCTCGTGGTCAATAAAAAGGAGCGTAACAATCCACTTTCAGTGCTTGACCAGCTCCAGGCCATCCGCATCATTCCCAAACACGTGTTCGAACCCATGCTTGCGGCGGCGAACAACGACCTGTCCGCGTTCCAGAAGGAAAAGCTCGACAAAAATCCGGTCGTGTCCGGACCCTATAACCTCGACTCCTACTCGGGTGAAAAGATCGTGCTCAAGAGGCGCGACGACTACTGGGGGAACGACGCGATCCGGGGCGGCCGCAAGCCGGCGCCCGAGTATTACATCCATCCGATCTTCAAGTCGAACGACCATTTCAGCATCGCCCTGTCGCAGGGAAACCTCGATATCTCCTCGACCTTTATCCCGCGCATATGGATGAAGGCGAAAAACAAGGTGGGTACCTGGCATAAAAAGGAGCCGTACTTCGTACCCGGCTGTATCCCCATGCTGCTTATCAACTGCACCCACTACCCGCTCACCGATAAAACTTTCCGCCGCGCAATGGCGCATGCGGTCAACTACAGGGAAATCAAGGACCTCGCGGTGTCGGGATACACGCCCGAGCTCAAGCCCGGCCTGATCCTGCCCTTTGGCATGGAAAAGCAGTATTATGCCGAAGAGGACGCGAAACAGTACGGCGCGGTGTTCGACACCGCGCAGGCAAGAAAGCTGCTCAAGGACGCGGGGTATACTTCCACCTTTGACAAGGACGGCAACCTGGTCGAAATGAAGGACGCCAAAGGGGCCAAGGTGCCCACCCTGCTCATCACCTCGCCGGCCGGCTGGTCGGACTGGGAGGCCATGGTCAGGATAGCGGTCAAGAGCATGCGGGCCGTCGGTATTGACGTTCGCGAAGGGTTCGTGGACGCGAGCCTTTACTGGCAGGCGCTGCCGTTCGGCAATTTCGACCTCATCATGCACAAACCCGATCCCGAGGCCGCGCCCTCCAAACCGTGGTCCCGTTTCGACATGCTCATGTCGTCGCGCAACTGGAAGCCCCAGGGCGAACGCATGAACGAAAACCAGGGACGCTACAACAATCCGAAAGGCAGGGAGTACAACAAGGCGGTCGACAGCCTGCTCAAGGCGATACCCCGCATCACCGACGACCCGGAGCGGGTAAGCGCCATCCGCCGCCTCAATGTGCTTTTCATGCAGGACCAGGTGACGCTGCCGCTCGCCTACCTGCCCGAACAGTTCTACCAGTTCAGCACCCAGAACTGGACCAATTTCCCGACGGAAGACAACCCGTACGCTCCGCCGCAGCCGCCGTTTTACGGCGCCGGCATCAAGATGCTCTGGGAAATCAAACCGGCGAAATAAGGGACCGGCATGTTTAAAAATCACCCGACATTACGGTATATCCTCACGCGGGGAGGGTGGTATTTCCTCACCTTTCTCGTGGCGATCACCATTAATTTTTTTCTGCCGCGTCTCGGGCCGGCCAATCCGGTCGATATCATCCTCGCCAAGGCAGGCGGCGGCATGAGCGATCAGGCCACCCGCGAAAAGGAGGAGGCGTATCTCAAGGAGTTCGGCCTCGCAAAAATCGACAGGCAGGGCAATGTGGTACGCGACGAAAAGGGCGCGCCGGTACGGGCGTCCATGGTAAAACAGTTCGTCAACTACCTCGGCATGTGCCTGCGCGGCGATCTCGGCACCTCGTTTCTCAACTACCCTAAAAAGGTGACCGAAATCATCAAGGCGTCGCTTCCCTGGACCATCGCGCTCCAGCTTCCCACCATCATCCTGGCGTGGTTCGTGGGCAACATTCTCGGTGCGTTGGCCGCTTACCGGCGCGGCATTTTCGACAAGCTTTTTTTCCCGTTCGCGCTGGGCCTGAACTCCATCCCGTTTTTCGCGTTCGGCATGCTGCTCGTCTACCTGCTTGGCATCTACTGGCCCGTGTTTCCGGCCATCGGCGGCTATGACTCAGGCCTCATCCCCACCTTCTCCTGGACCTTTTTCGGGAGCGTGCTGTACCACTACATCCTTCCGTTCTTTTCTATTTTCCTGATCCTGGCCGGCGGCCAGGCGATCGGCATGCGCTCCATGTGCATTTACGAGCTCGGCACCGATTATGTCAAATACGCCAAATGGCTCGGTATCAAAGAGACAAAGGTGCTGTTCTATACCTTTCGCAACGCCATGCTGCCGCAGCTCACCGGTCTCGCGCTCTCGCTCGGCATGATGATCGGCGGCGCGCTCATTACCGAAATGATTTTTTCCTACCCCGGGCTCGGCATGGCCGTGCTCACCGCGATCCAGGGCAACGACTACCCCCTGATCCAGGGCTGCACGCTGCTGATTACGGTCAGCGTGCTCATTGCCAATTTCAGCGTCGATATCCTGATCGGGTTCCTCGATCCGCGCGTCAAGGCCGGACAGGGGGCGAAGTAACGCCATGAAAATGTTCCTGAACCTTTTCAAGTCGCCGTTCTTTCTGGTCGGGATCACCATTTTTATCCTGACCATCGCTCTCGCCCTGCTGTTCCCCCTGTTTTACCCTATCGATGTCAAGGCGGTATCCGCTCCCATGCTACCGCCCTCGGGAGAGCACTGGCTGGGCACCAACCACATGGGCATCGACATGGTGTCGCTGCTCATCGAAGGACTGCGGTCGTCGCTTTACGTGGGTCTGCTTGCCGGAATAGTAGCCACCATCACCGGAACCCTTCTCGGCGTGTATGCGGGTTTCAAGGGCGGCTGGCAGGACGAACTGATCACGCTCCTCACCAACCTGTTCGTGGTGATCCCGCAGTTCGTGGTGCTCATCCTCATTTCGGCGAGCCTTACCGAAGGCCGGTCGTTGACCCTGATTGCCATTATCATAGCGTTTACAAGCTGGACCTGGAGCGCCCGCGCCGTTCGCGCCCAGTCGTCGAGCCTCAAGACCCGCGACCATATCGCGCTCGCCCGCGTCAACGGCGACGGCACATTCGGCATCGTGATCAAGCACATCATACCGTACCTGGCTTCGTACGTGTTCATGGTGTTCATCATCCAGACCGCGAGCGGGATCATTTCGGAGTCGTGCATCAGCATGATCGGGCTCGGGCCCTACGACACGGTCTCCCTCGGCACGATACTCAACGACTCCATGCGCAACGAGGCGCTGTCGGACGGAGCGTGGTGGGCGTTCATTCCGGCCACGGTGCTCATCTCAATGGTCGTGTTCGCCCTGTATGTCATCAATACGTCTATGGAAGGCGTGTTCAACCCGCGGTTGCGGAAATAGAAAAAACTTTTTCACCGCAGAGACGCCGAGGACGCTGAGAAGAGAATGGTAAAAATGAAAAAACACACCAAAAATAGATCTCCGGCATTACCCTTGCTTCATGATGTGTCCATTCTCGCAGCATTTTTATGGTCAATGTTTTTTTCTCTGCGCCCTTTGCGTCTCTGCGGTGCGCTTTCTTGTGTAGAGGTCAACAGGAGCAGCCATGCCGATTTTTGAAGTCGACAAACTTTCCCTGCACTACCTCACGCGGTTCGGCGAAAAAATCCACGCCGTGTCCGACGTCTCCTTTTCAATGGAAAAAGGCGAGGTGCTCGGCATTGCCGGCGAGTCGGGCTGCGGAAAATCCACACTCGTCAACGGCTGCATGGGCCTTTTCATCCCGCCGCTCCACCCGACCTCGGGGGACGTGCGCGTGGCCGGCGAGTCGATCATGAACCGCGCGCCGGCCGAGGTGCGGAAAAACGTCCTTGGCCGCAAGGTGGCCATGATCCCCCAGGGTGCGTTCAACTCGCTCAATCCCACGAGGAAAATCAAGGACCTGGCGATCGACATGATCGCGAGCCATGAAAAAGGCGGCAAAAAGCAGGAGATGTACGCCCGGCTGCGCGAGCGGTTCACCCTCATCGGCATGGACGCCGACCATGTGCTCAACTCTTTTCCCATCCAGCTCACGGCCGGCATGCGGCAACGTTCGGTCATCGCGATCTCCACCCTGCTCAACCCGCAGATGGTGATCGCGGACGAGCCGACCTCGGCCCTCGACGTGACCACGCAGAAGTCGGTGATCAAGATGATCTTCGACCTACTTGACAAGGGCATCTTTTCCACCATGATCTTCATCACCCACGAGCTGCCCCTCCTTCGCCACGTGGCGGGCCGCATCGCCATCATGTACGCCGGCGAAATCGTGGAGCTCGGCACCACGCAGCAGGTGATCTTCGATCCGCGCCATCCGTATACCCGCGCGCTCATGGGCGCCATGCTGTCGGCCGAACCGGGCCAGAAGCAGAAAAAGCCGGTGGCCATAGAGGGCGCGCCGCCGAACCTCGCAAAACCCATTTTCGGGTGCCGGTTCGCCGACCGCTGTCCCGTGGCGCGGCCCGACTGCAGTAAAAACAAGCAGGAGATCCGCATCGTCGCTGAAAGGCAGGTCCGTTGTGTCTACGCAACCTGAAACCGCGGTCTTTTCCGCAACCAACGTCACCACCACCTTCGGCCACGGGAAAAAACAGGTCCACGCGGTGGACGACGTGACCTTTGCCATTGCGGACCAGGAGATCGTATCGCTCGTGGGCGGCTCGGGTTGCGGAAAGAGCGTACTCGCCAAGATCATGCTCGGGCTCATCAAACCCACGGCCGGGAGGTTTCTTTACAAAAGAAAACCGATCGGCAACCCTCGCCTTCACTGGCGCGAAGTACAGCCCGTGTTCCAGGATCCGTTTTCCTGCTTCAATCAGTTTTTTACCATCCGTTCGCAGCTCAAGGCGTCGTTCGGCATCATGGCCGAAAAACCGTCGCGCAGGGAGATGGAAGAGCGGGTCGACCAAGCGCTTCTGGCGGTGAACATCAAGCCGCCGGAGATCGAGGGAAAGTACCCGTTCGAGCTTTCGGGCGGCCAGATGCAGCGCATGCTTCTCGCGAGGATATTCATTCTGCGGCCAAAGGTGCTCATTGCCGACGAGCCCACGAGCATGGTCGACGCCTGCGTGCGGGCCAACATCCTCGACTACCTCATGAAGCTCAAAGCCGAACTCAGCATGACCATCGTGTTCATTACCCACGATATCGGCCTGGCCTACTACGTGAGCGACCGGCTGTTCATCATGCACCGGGGGAAAATCGTGGAGCAGGGTCCGCCCGACGACGTCACCCAGCAGCCGGAAAGCAAGTATACGGTGCAGTTGCTCGACGATATTCCCGATATTCATAAACAGTGGATTTCACGGTGATTTGATCCCCCCCTGTCACCCTGAGCCAGCCTGCCCTGAGCTGTCACCCTGAGCTTGTCGAAGGGTCGCCGAAGTGAAGGGTCAATTTACTGAAAAGAGCCGGTTGATATCGTGGTGGGCGACACGCCGGTCGCCCGGAAAGGGTGCATCACCACGGTCGAATAATACGGTGTAACCCTCAGGAACAAAACGGCCGTTAAAAGGTCATGGCGATTTCGTGCCGAAATCGCCATGACCGTATGACATGCGTCTGAATCAGGCGCCTGCGTTTTCCCCTGTCACTTATGCAGATAATATATCCACCCGCGATCCTGGCCTTTTGAGTTGAACGAGTCCTTCTTGTATTGCCAGGTATAGCTGTGGAGACCGGGGCTTCTATAGGAATAATAAATATGCGGCCAGGTACGATGATCGTTCACGTTGTAACTTTCACCGCTGATCTGGTCTTTTAAAGATCCATCGATATAGAATTGCAGAAAATCCCGGTTTGCTTCCGAAGATACCGCCCACCAGAAATCGGATTGTGCCCACCCGGTGTTTTCGTCGATGGCCCTGAAGCCGTTTTCCTGTGATTCGCCTGTGACACCGGACCTGATGATGGAAACCCTGCCGTCCGCCTGCCAGTTGGCATTGCCACGGGAAATAAACCTGTAGGGATTCATGATACCGTTGTTTGTCGCTTTTATTACCTGATGGACCGGAAAGGAGATATTGTTGAATACGGCAGTCGCCAGGGTCGTGGTGCTTCCGGTGGTAACGCCGAGGCCGACCTTGCTATCCTTGGCCATTGAACAGGAGACCGGTTTGGTATAGCTGTACCATGTCGAACCGTTTTTGCTCCAGGAGGCCTTGAACACGTTTCCTTCCCGCGTTAACTTGAGCAATATCGGCAGTGTTGCCTGCCCCATGGTATTCAATGCGGTTGCTGTGTTGGGCTGGAGACGATACCGGTAATACAGCCATCCAGACTGGTAAAAAATATTGACAAACCTGCTCCCGGCGTCCAGATTTTCCCGCATCATAACGCTCGCCTGGTTTTTCGTTCCTGTGCTGATGGATTTCACCTGCACGACAATCGAGCCGTCGCCATTGTGGTCCTGGTGCAGGAAATGGAACCGGTCGCTCGTGGCGCCGCCGCTTCCCGCGCTCCCTCCTCCCTTGACCGTAAGCTCGTTGTTCGCGAATGAAAAGGACGGGGCGACGGATAGCTTTTGTCCGACCATGAGCGGTTTGCATATGAAATCAACTTTGGGGTACGGCTTTATTTTCAACTCCCCGGTCCCGAGAATCACCATGCCGTAGTGCCAGTGTACTTCTGCATACGTTCTGCCGGAAAAAAGACAGTGTTTGTTGAGCCAAAGCTTGAAAGCTTCCCCAATGGTGGCGCCTTTGCCCAGCTCCGCATTGTAGGTGTCGAAATTCAGCATGCCGCCGGGTTTCGTGCTCCCCACGCAGACCAGGCCGTTTCCGGTCCAGGCAAAAAGGCCGCCCATGAAATCTCTCTGGTCAAACCGGCATGCGCTGCATGCGAATAGATTGTAGAACTTCGCGCCGACATTCTGGCTCGAAGGCAAATTTATATAATCATTATTAGAGAAATAGGTCTCGGACGTGCCAATACACGAGGGGTTGGAATGTTCAGCGACAAACAGGTACTTCATCCTGTTTTGCAAACGGTAAACAAGGTTTGACCACGAATCATTATCAATATGGAACAGGCACAGGTTTGAACACCGGAGATGTTCTTCGTTAATTGAGTACCCCAGCAACGAGGCACCACCCCAAACATTGAGCCTGGCGTCCGCCCAGCCCTGTTCCTTCTCGTATTCAAGGCAACAGGTGTTGGCCACGACCACTTCTTCCCGGTGTTCCGAATCGTACTCAAAGCCGGCCAGGCGGGTGCGTACCCGCTTGAAGTAGTCTGACAGTATCTTCTCCTCCGAGCCCATGGCCGGTATCGTTGAAGGCATGATCCTGGAGACCCAAATTTCAGCCGCGATCGCACCAGAATGGCCGTCGAATACACCTGAAAATCCCTCTGTGTCGGTCCACGTACCGTCGAGGTCCATGAAGTAGAGATCACAGGGAAAATACTCGGGATTCCAGCAGTTATCTCCTATGCAATTACCCCTCTCCTCATAATATACGAAAGGCAAATCGCCGATGAAGATCGCTCCCTCAAGCCGGTCAATCGCATCGGAGGCATACATATTACGGAGTCTGGACCTGAGGTATGCTGGATCCGTATTGTATGATGACCAATCGAGCACCACTCTTTTCCCGGTATAGATTTCAAGATCTTCGATATAGTCTTTAATGAGAGTGGGGTTGCTTCTATACAAACCATTGTCGACTATTACCGCTATTTTGCTGTACGCGGAGGTTACCGCAAAGGTCACGCACAACAGAGCTGCCATGCATAGGGTTCTATCGGTTCTCATGGTTATCTGCCTCCTTGTTCGAGCAGCGTTTTTTCTATTTTTCGGGCCTGGTTGAGGTTCGCTATATAGGGGGACAATTCCATGGGGTCATGCACCCTGTTCCGCCTTTGTTCGATTTCCAGTTTCATTTTCTCGGCGTATTTCTGAAGTTCGGGTAGGTACGAGACATCGTTTGAAGAGGCTATCGCCTGGAGCGCCGTGGCGCCGAACAGTGGGTCATTCTCGTCCCAGAGCGCTGTTACAACAACCGTTTTTGCGGAACCACGTCTGGTCGCGGCCAGCGCATGCAGGGCCTCTCCTTTGACCAGTTCCGCGTAACAGCCGAACCGGTTGCCCGCATCATGATAGACCGTTATTACATCATCGACCGTCTCATCGATTCCGATTTGTTTGTTCGCCCGCAGCGAAGTCCGGACGACCTTCTGGTCCGCATCATTGAGGCCGGACTGTATCAGCGGGATAAAATCCTTTTTTGAAAAGGCGCCCGGTTCCTCGGCGTGCCGTTGCGCGGCGTTTCTGATCAGCCGCTCGCGGCCGTATGAGGTCGTGTCTTTTTGGAACATTTCATGGGCATCTTTGACGGAAAAAAAAGCCTTTTCCTCCCTGTTCTGGGGGCCGGCATCAAGCGCAGCGCAGAGCAAGGTCACTGCAAGAAAAACAGCACATGGAATAGAAAACGGAAGTTGTACCATACAAATTCTCCTGTGTTTAGGTGCTTAGGGCGTTTTTTCTGACAAAACATTGTCGATCCGTGCAGAAAAAACGCCCGATATCAACCAAGGTCCATAGTGTCGGTTCTTATTAATCGTCTCAAAATTGTCTGCACACAATTGTGGAAAGGGTACTGTCATTTCGAGCCCGCGTAAGCGGGAGAGAAATCTTTTT
>JAFGOU010000036.1 GCA_016926315.1 Chitinispirillaceae bacterium | reverse complement strand
TTCAATGGGACTTGCCGAACGGCAGCAGAAATACCTTGAACAGATCGACGAGGCACTCCAGAGAATCGAAGACGGAAAGTACGGTATCTGCCTGGTGACGGGAGAACCTATCGCCATCGAACGACTGGAAGAGGTGCCGGTGGCAAAATATTCGGTACAGGGCAAAGAGATGCTCGAACGCCGTAAACGCCAGCAGGGCGCATAACCAATCCATCTGTTTTTCCCGGGAGAGTGATTATCCGGTGGTCAAGAGCTTTGATTGTTGCTCTTGCAGCAATGGCGGTCGCAGGCGCCGGTGATGGTCCGGCCGGACCGATAATCGTTTTTTCCACATCCGGGGTTCATACGTGTGCCTGCGACAAGCAGGTGTTTCCCTGCGCCGTCCTGTCGAAACGATTACAGCACCAGCGCGGAAAACACGGGACTGACCTGGTACGGGCCATGCTGGATTCGCTGGGTTTTTTTTCCGCCCGCTGGGACACCATCGATTCGGATACCTTCCGTGTATCACCCGGTCCGCGTACGGTGGTCAAGGCTGAAACTATTACCGGTGCGCCTCCGGTCGTCAAAGATTCTTTTTCGCCTCCCGAACTCCCGGCGTGGTATGATGCAGGCGCCATTAAAGAGAGAACCGCCTATCTCGCACACCGTATGGCCGAATGCGGTTATCCTTTTGCCCGGATTGCGGTCTCAATCTCACCAGGGAGCTTCACAGGGATTGTTGATTCCATCTCGGTCCTTTTCCGCATAATCACCGGACGGGAATGCCTCTTTGCCTCACCTCGTCTCGTCGGAGTTTCCGTGCGTAATCACAGGCTTTTTTTACGGGACCTGACAGTGCGGGAGGGTGAACCATTCGACCTGCGGAAGATCGATGCTTCCCGGGAAGCGCTCGCACGCAGGCCCTATGTTTCGTCCGTTACAACAGGAATGCCCGGAATGGTTCCTGGCGCACCTGGCAGATCGCGGGATTCCGCACGTTCGGGCAACATCGATTATGTGGCGGTCCCCTTCCTGGTGACTGAACGGAACGGTCTTGCCATGGAAGGTGCGCTCGGCATCAGTTCGCGACAGGGAGATGAGACCTTTTTGCAGGGAAATATGACGATGTCTTTTCTGAATGTCCTCCATAGCGGCGAGCAGGCGTCCCTGGACTATGAGGGAGACAAAACCTACCAGAAGTTCAATGTACAGGTTTCTCGACCATGGTTGTTCAGCTACCCTGTAACCGTGTCCTCGGGATTCGGGCTCGAGATCCGGGAGGACGTTTTCGGACATCTTGAGGGCAACGCACAGCTCCTGTTCGAACTGTTGAAAGAGTGGCGCGCCGGTATCGGCATTAAAGGCTCGGAAACCACGATCGATTCGAACGGTCAGTCGTGGCAGTATGGCGGTATCGATTTCCTACTTTCGAACCTCAGACGACCCTTGCGGCGGGGAGCGCGTGAAACCTGGATTTCCGTTGCCACGGGAAGCGGTATCGCGAGCCGCGAACGGAAATACACCCGTTCACATGTCGATTTTTCATCGGGGGTGCACCTGCCGCTCTTTGGGCGGCACGCCTTGCATGCACGTCTTTCGACAATGCACCTCATTACCGATGAGGTCCTTCTTTCAGACGCTGAAATTTACCGCGTAGGAGGATACCGGTCGGTACGCGGGTACCTTGAAAATGAGTTTTCATTCAGGACCGTTGCCTACGATCAGTTGGAGTACCTGTACTATTTCACCCCCACGGGTTCCGCATTTATTTTTTGCGATAACGGGTTTGGTTTCACCGGATCTCTTACCCGGACCCGGTGGGGAGAACGGTTGGGGTTCGCCGGTTATGGGCTCGGAATAAGGGTCCCGGCGCGGCTCGGTACGGTGACGGTCTCCTGGGCCCGGAATATAAGGGACACCAGGAGTCTCGGACGTCTGCACCTTCAAGTGAGTAATCTGGCCATGGGGGAATAATGGTACGTATGACACTCATCATGGCGATGATCATCGGAACAGCGTCTTACCGCTGCGGTATGGCCTCCTGTCCTTTTAGCGACGAACAAGGCCCGGTCAATTATACGGATCTGAAAAACGCCCGTCGGGCGTCACTCGACGAGCCATGCCTGATGCTGCTCATCGACCGTATGAAAAAAGGGTCTGATATCCATCTGGTCGATCAGCTGACCGCGCTTGTCGAAACGCGGAGCAAATCAAACGGTTTTTCCCTGTCGCTTCTATCGAAATGTGCCGAATTGCAGAATCTCAAGGGAGATGCCCAGACCGGAAAGCGAATAACCGCTTTATGGGAGAGCAGGAATAAACCTTTTGCCGCCGCTGTCAGCGAACTGACCGCAACCGGGAGCCAGGAACGGGCCGATTCTCTTTTTGTCGCATTTGACCGCTGTATTACGCTCGGTGCCGATGCGCTCCTGTGGTGGGCGAGAATCAAGGAGATACGAAACGATTCTCGCGGCGCAGTCGGGTTGTATTGCCGCGCAATGACTGCGGAACCCCGCGTCAGAAGCATGGTTTTCAGCCGGATTTCACAGTTTCTTGAGACCGTTTCGGCCGATTCCGTCCGCCCCGCATTGGGTCAGCTGCAACGCTGTATCTTCTCCCTTCCCGGTACCGACACCACACGTATGCAGTTATGGCTTGCAGATGCATATGCCCGGCACGGTTGTATCGGCGAAGAAATAGACGTTTTAGGCCGTTATCCGCCGTTTTCTCCCGGTATCGCGACGAGATTACTTGATATTGCACGAAAGCATTTCCGAAGCGCCGATTACCCGCGTGCCGTCAAAGCGGCGCGACTTGTCGTTGAGCAGGTGCGGGAGGTCCATAAGATGCACATCGCCGCAACGGTTCTTTCTCATTCCTACGATGCCCTGGGAATGACCGACTCTGCACTGTACTGGCTGGAACGGGGCGACCTAACCTCCGGACCAGGAAAGATCGAAGCCGCGTCGTTGTATCAACGCCATGGGCAG
>JAFGOU010000389.1 GCA_016926315.1 Chitinispirillaceae bacterium | reverse complement strand
TATTTTTCACCACCACCAATGCCGGGGCCACGGGTCTTAACCTGCAGGCAGCAAACACGGTGGTCAACGTGGACCTGCCGTGGAACCCGGCGGTGCTCGAGCAGCGCATTGGCCGCGCCCACCGCATGGGCCAGAAACGTCCGGTGCAGGTATACCTTATGGTCACCGAAGGTACCATCGAGGAAAATATGCTCAAGACGCTGGCCGCGAAAAAGGAGCTGTCGATGGCCGCGCTCGACCTGGAATCCGATGTCACCAGGGTTGAACTTGCGACCGGTATTGACAATCTCAAGCGGCGGCTCGAACTGCTCGTGGCGGACAAGCCCGAGGCTGCGATAGACGAAAGCGAGCGGCAGCGGGTGGAAGAGGAGGCGCGGCGACTGGCGCACCGGCGCAGCGTGGAGGAGTCGGGTGGGAAACTAATCGCGGCCATGTTCTCGTTCGCCGCTTCGCTGCTTCCACATGCGGCTGATCCCGCGCCGGAGTTGGTGGCGCAGGTCGGCGAAGCGCTCAAGCAAAGCATTGAAACCGATGGGGACGGTTCGGTGAAGATGACCGTGCGGCTACCCTCGGCGGATGCTGCGGGGGAGCTGGCTAAGGTGCTGGCTTCATTCATCGGCGTGGGGCAGAAGCGGTAGTGAGGGCTGGCGACATAAAGTCGAACCGAACGACAGAATAGCGCTGACGAATGAGCATTTTATGACAATGCAGGGGGACAAAAGGTTCTGACCATCGCTCAAGTAGCTTTAAAGGGATATCACCGTGAGTTTAAAAGAAACATTTAACGCCGTTTCGGGCTTTTTCACCAGAGAGCGCATCGAATATGCGGTGATCGGAGCGTTTTCGTTATATGATTACGGATATGTACAGGCAACCAGAGACATCGATTTTGTTACCCGGTTGAAGGATAAACGGAAGGCTATGGCATTCCTGGTTCGTGAAATATGACATGGAGAAGTATTTCGATGATAGCACCAGAACACCAAAACAGCAGTGACCGACTGAATTTCCAATGGGATTCTCAGGTCCGGCAACGGGATATTTCCATACCCTTGAAAGACGGAAAACACGATCTTGGGGAATTTTTTCTTTTTCTCGAGAACTTCGAGCACCGGGGTAGTCCCGGGGCGGAAGTTCCTGCAGAAACGAGTGACGTTTTCACGTTGTGATGAAGGCCGTTATTCCCGGCGTTCTATCTTTTTCAACGACAAACGGTACCCTGGCTGATCTGCTTTTTTGGTTAGAATTTTTAGCCGCGGATTGGTACGGATTACCACGGATAAACAAAGAGGATAGAGTTTTACTGTAACAATTATATCTTGTCTTATCCGTGTAGATCCGTGAAGACCTGTATTGAGCGCAGTCGAAGTATCCTTGGCTGACCTGCTTCTTTGTTTATTACTTTTGCCGCGGATTTGCGCGGATACTCGCGGATAAAAAAAGAGAAATTATAGTTTCATCCGAAACAACTCTACTTTCTCTTATCCGTGTCCATCCGTGAAGATCCGTGGCTAACCGGCTTCTTTGTTTTTGTGTATGTTTTTGCCGCGGATTCGCACGGATTTTCACGGATAACCAAAAAAGTTAGATTTTTACCGTAACGACTATATCTTGCATTATCCGTGTGGATCCGTGGCTAAACAATTCTTTTTTTATTTCTAAGCACCAGAAGGAAAACACCAATGATCATCATCACCGGCGGATCAGGTTTTATCGGCAGCGCGCTTGTCTGGCGGCTGAACCAGAAGGGGATCACCGACATCCTCGTGGTAGACCACCTCGGGGAATCTGAGAAATGGAAGAACCTGGTTCCGCTTACCTTCACGGACTATCTGGACCGGCAGGAATTCATCACCCGGCTTGAACGCGGGGATTTCGGCAATTCGGTCGAAGCGATCCTCCACCTGGGCGCGTGCTCTGCAACCACCGAACGAAACGCGGACTTTCTCATTGAGAACAACTACCGGTACACCATGCGCATCGCTGCGTGGCGGGAGCATCACGCAGGCACCCGCCTGGTCTATGCCTCGAGCGCAGCTACCTATGGTGACGGCAGCCAGGGGTATACGGACGACGAATCCGCGCTCCACACCCTTCGGCCGCTTAACATGTACGGCTATTCAAAGCACCTGTTCGATCTCTACGCCCTTCGCAAGGGCTGGCTTAAACAGATGGTCGGCCTCAAATTCTTCAACGTCTTCGGCCCCAACGAGCAGCACAAGGGCGACATGCGCAGCGTTATTAACAAAGCATATCCCGATGTCCGCGATAAAAACGTCATGCGCCTGTTCAAATCCCATCGCCCGGACTATGTCGACGGGGAACAGAAGCGCGACTTTATCTACATCAAGGACGCGCTGGAGATGACCCTGTTTTTCCTCGACCATCCGCAGGCCAACGGTATTTTCAACATCGGCACCGGGGTTGCCCGCTCATGGAACGATATCGCAAGGTCCCTGTTTGCCGCCGCGGGTAAAAAGCCGAAGATCGAGTACATCCCCATGCCCGAAGCGATCCGCGACAAATACCAGTATTACACCTGCGCCGAACTGTCGAAACTGCGCAAGGCGGGGTGCGATCATCAGTGCATGAGCCTGGAAGACGCGGTTGGGGACTACGTGAAGAATTACCTGGCGAACGATACCGTACTGGGGTGACAGGTATGAACATCTATGTCGAATCGAGCGTAACGTGCAGGGACTTTCGCTGCTCAAAGCCCATGAGCTGATCGCCAGACAAGCCGCCGCCTTTCTTCCCGGTACCATACCCGTCGAGGTTGAAAATGATTGAACTTAAAGATGAATTCCTGAGCGAAGAGGACCTTGACCTTGCGAACCTTTCAAATGAAGAGCTTGATACGTGGTGGAACCTCTGGCTGGAACAGGCACAGGCAACCAATGATGATGACGCGGACTCTTACTCTCATGGCGTATTTGTCTTGATGCGGGAACCCCGCGAAACGATCGAGCAAAAGGGGAATGGTTAAGGCTCATGAACGGTTCTGTTTTTTAAATCCTTGCGTCCCTTTTCAAAAAGCACAAGATCAAGCCGGTGCTTGTAGGGGGCTATGCAATGATCGCCCACAAAATACAACGGATGACCTTTGATATCGATTTCATACTCACCTTAGAGGATTGCCGGAAGATCGAACCTGAAATCGTTGCCCTGGGGTATTCGATTCTGAGTCGGACCGATGCGTTCGTTCAATTCAAGGCTGAGAAACCGGGCCTGCGGGATCTGGATTTTTTAATCAGTGACGTTATAACGGTTGAGAAGCTTCGTACCCAGGGACAGAAGATTTCAATTGCCGGTCGTAGCACAGCAGTAACGTTTCCGGTTTTTAAAAAAGAAATGCTGCCGCCGTCGTTACGGTCCGTGGACGAGATCAACTCCTGGATCGAACAGGATTATCCTGTTATGTTCGATCGAGAGCGCTACCAGCGGGAAAAACGAAGGTTATCGGTAAACAAACCGTTTTTTTTAAAAAAATGACTTGAAACGGGTCTGCAATCCTATGGAAAGGAAACGTGCTATACCCATTTCAAACGTATCCGTTTTTCTAAAATTGGTTATTGCTCTGGTTACGCTATAAGTGTATATTTATAATAGTGGTTACATTCGACAGGGGGGGGGAAGGTATCATGAAATCACTTACCATTCATAACATCGAAGACCCTTTGCTCGCCCTGCTTAGGGAAAAAGCGCAAAGGGAGGATAAAAGCATCAACCAGACCGTAAAGGAGATGATGGAACTTTTCGTTGGGATAAAAACCGGGAGGTGCGATAAGCACCGGTCTGAATTTGAGGATCTTTTCGGCGTGTGGTCGGAGGAAGATGCTGTTGAGTTTAAAAAGGCGACAAAGGATTTTGAAAAAATCGATACAGAGGAATGGAAATGAAGCGGATCCTCCTCGATACCAACGCCTACATCAAATTTCTTCAGGGCGAAAAGTCCGTCCTCGATGCTCTCTCCGCGGCCGAAACCGTTTATTTGTCGGTAATCGTCATCGGAGAACTTCTATCTGGTTTTAAAGGCGGGACAAAGGAAAGACAGAACAGGGAAAGGCTCAATGCTTTTCTCCTAAAATCAACGGTAAAAACAATTTCCGTGACCCCTGACACTGCCGAATTTTACAGCAACATTAAAGACGCTTTACGCCGAAAAGGAACACCTATCCCTCAAAACGACATCTGGATCGCAGCTCATACAATGGAGAGCGGATCAATGCTCGTTACCTATGATTCACACTTCTCCATGGTAAACGGCCTGATAATTCGACCACATTAATCCTTCCCCCCGATCCTCCTCGCAATCTCCGCTGTCGAATACCCCTTGATCTGCGGTACGATTACCACCCTTCCCGCCGCCTCCCGCCCCAGCACCTCATCCTTCCGGTAATTCCCACCCTTGACTATCACATCGGGCCTGATTTTTCTGATCAGGTCAAGCGGCGTTTTTTCGTCGAAAACCGTGACGTAATCGACCGCGTCGATCGCGGCCGTCAGGTGCGCCCGGTCCGACTCGGTATTCACCGGCGCTCCCCTGCCCTTCTGCCGCGCCGCCGAGGCGTCGCTGTTGAGCGCAACGACCAGGACATCGCCGTGCTTTTTTGCCTCGGCGAGCAGCTGCACGTTGCCGCGGTGGAGGATATCGAAACAGCCGTTGGTAAAAACGATCGTTTTCCCCTCTTCGCGAAGCGCGCCGACCAGCCGCAGAAGTTCGTTCCGTTCCACAAGCTTGGGATTGGCTCCCCTGTTTACGGTTGCATCGAGTTCGCCATGTTCAATCGGCACGGTGCCGATCTTGGCCACCACGATGCCCGCTGCCGTGTTGGCAAGCGTCACGGCCTCGCGCAGCGGCCAACCGTTCACCAGGGCGGCGGCAAGCGTGGCCACCACCGTATCGCCCGCGCCCGAGACGTCGAACACCTCGCGCGCAACGGTCGGGACGTGGTACACACCGGCATTCTCGATGAGCGACATGCCGCGTTCCGACCGGGTGACCAGCAGCGCCCCGAAGCCGAACCCTGCCCTGACCTTCCTGCCCGCGTGCGCAACCTGGTTGTCGTCGTTTGCGACCGGCGTTCCAGCGATCTCCGACAGCTCCCTGATATTAGGCGTTACCACAGTCGCGCCGCGGTATTTGGTCCAGTCGCGGCCTTTGGGGTCGACAATAACGGGTTTCCCCGTTTTTCGCGCCTCACGGATGACGAACCGGCATAGTTCCGGGCTGCAAAACCCCTTTCCGTAATCGGAAATCACCACCACCTGCGCCAGCCTGACCATTTTGCCGATCACTGCCTGCGCCTGTTTCCACAGCGCGCCTTCCCACCGCAGCTCCTCCTCCACGTCGATCCGCACCACCTGCTGGTGCTCGCCGATCACGCGGGTTTTCGTTATGGTGGGGCCTTGCATGGGCATGGCGCACAGCGCGATATGCCCGCGACGGCACGCCTCGCGGAAAATCGTGCCGCCCTCGTCGCTGCCGAGCGGTCCTGCCAGTTCGACGTTTACGCCAAGATGCGCGAGGTTATTGGCAACGTTCCCTGCGCCGCCAAGCGCGATACGGCTCCGGGAAACTTTGACAACCGGTACCGGCGCTTCGGGGGAGATCCTCTGCACCAATCCGAAAAAATACCGGTCGAGCATCAGGTCGCCGACAACCAGCACCTTTGCTTTTGAGAAATCAAGCCGCATCTTCGGTCATTCCCCTTTCCACCAGGTCGCAGATAAGGTGACCGATCAGGATATGGCACTCCTGGATCCGGGGTGTGTCGCGCGACTCGACCACAATCGGTATGTCCACCATGTCCCTGAGTTTTCCGCCGTCGCCGCCTAACAGGCCGAAAGTGGTGCAGCCGATTTCGTGGGCGGTTTTGACCGCTTCTATGACATTGATGCTGTTCCCTGAGGTCGATATCCCGATCACGATGTCGCCCGGCCTTCCGTGCGCCTCGACCTGGCGGCAGAACACCCGCTCCGCGCCGAAATCGTTGCCAATGGCGGTGACAATGGAAGGATCGGTGGTAATGGCAATGGCGCAGAACGCCTTCCGGTCTTTTTTATAGCGGCCGACAAGCTCTGCAGCGATGTGCTGCGCATCGGCCGCGCTGCCGCCGTTACCCATAAGCAGCACCTTGCCGCCATTCTGCAGCGAGTCGATGATCTGGTCGGACACGGCCAGGATAGCGGGTTGCAGCGCTTCGACCTGCCTGATTGTCGCAATGTGGTTGTTAAGGGTTTCGAGGATCAGGGACACGGGTGCTCCTTTGCGTTTACGGGTACGTGCAAAATATAGATAATAGCCGGGTATATGAACAGTTCGGTCCGGCGATGTATTTTATTTGCCGATAAAGCGGCCGTCTTACCACCTCAGGAGTCCTCTTGTGATCCTTGTCACCGGAGCAGCAGGTTTCATAGGATACCATGTCGCGCAGAAGCTCTGCATGCAGGGCCATGAGGTCGTGGGCATCGACAACCTCAACGCCTATTACGACCCAACGCTTAAAACCGCGCGATTGAAACGGCTGGAGGGCATGCGGGGATTTTCCTTCCACAAACTCGACCTCTGCGACTACAACAGCCTTAAGGCGCTGTTCAGCATCCACCGGTTCGACCGCCTCTGCCACCTTGCGGCCCAGGCAGGTGTCCGGTATTCGATCACCGATCCCTTTGCCTACCAGAAGTCGAACAACGAGGGGTTCCTGAACCTGATCGAACTGGCACGCCACAACAACGTCGGTAACTTTGTTTATGCATCCTCCTCGTCGGTCTACGGCTCGAATACCAAGCTGCCGTTTGCCGAATTTGACCGGACCGATACGCCGATCTCTCTCTATGCCGCGACTAAAAAATCCAATGAGTTGGTGGCCCACTGCTACAGCCATCTCTACGGCCTGCACTGTTCGGGCCTTCGTTTTTTCACGGTCTACGGCCCGTGGGGAAGGCCGGACATGGCGCTGTTCCTGTTTACCAAAGCGATCCTCGCGCATGAACCCATCGACGTGTACAACAACGGCGACATGTTGCGGAACTTCACCTATATCGACGATATCGTCCAGGGCGTGCTTCTCACGCTCGACCATCCCCGCGCCTGCGAAATCTACAACATCGGCAACAGCCGGGCGGAACGGCTCATGGACTTTATCGGCGAGATCGAACGTAACGTTGGGATAAAAGCGGCCATCAACTACCTCCCCATGCAGCCCGGCGATGTTCCTGCCACGGTCGCCAACATAACGAAACTGCAGAAGCTGGGGTACGAGCCGAAAACCAATATCGACGAAGGGATAAAAAAGTTCGTGGCGTGGTACCGCGACTACTACAACCGGTAACCGGTTCGCGTGGCGGGTGGAATTATGATCCAGTGCAACCAAAAGGCATAACCATGGGCTCGCTGTTTCTCCTGCTTGTTTTCTTCACCATCGTGCTGCTGTTGTCGATTGTCAGGGCGCGGCAGGCGCGCAAAGAAATCGAAGCGGCCCTGCGCTCGGGCGCGCTGGTCGTTGACCTGCGATCGCCGAAGGAGTTTGCGCACGGCCATTTCAGTACCGCGGTCAACATACCGCACGACAAGGTCGGACAGGTGCTCGAATCGCAGGGGATCCGCAAGAACCGGCTGATTCTCCTTTACAGCACCTTCGGGCCGCGTTCGGCGGTCACGGAACAGCTCCTGCGCAGAAACGGGTATACGAGCATCATCAACGCGCGTTCGCTGGCAAACCTGAAGCGGTTCGACACACCGCGGGATGCCTGA
Source organism: Chitinispirillaceae bacterium (assembly GCA_016926315.1). The sequence continues at coordinate 187 of JAFGOU010000389.1, read as the reverse complement.
CCCGGCCGTCACCCGCTAACCGGAATATCGGGTGGGACAGGCAGTGCTTTTTCGGGACGTGCGCGCACTCTTCCCCGCGCGAGAGACGCGAATGTCCCCAGGATACAGAGCGCGCCGAATACCATAAATGAAACCGTGACGCAGCGCCCGAAGGCCGGGTACAGTGACGGCGTTATGGCTTCGTTCC
>JAFGOU010000035.1 GCA_016926315.1 Chitinispirillaceae bacterium | reverse complement strand
TGCTTCGCGGTCCGGCGCCTGTCCCGAACCTGATTCGGGATTCGCCTGCCTGCGCGAAGCCGCTACGGCGAAGGCAGGCCGGTATGACGGCCGGCGGCAATCGGGGTTTCCGGACAGCCACTAATTATTCTTCTCCCGGTATTGTGGTAGTGCGTATTTTCTCTTGCAGGACCTCTATCGCTATGCATCTTAAATCCGCTATTGCCTTTTTCACTTTTTTTATTCTGATTTTCCTCCATTTCCTCCTGCTGGTTGACCCTCGTATTATCTACCATGCGCAGGAGCCGGCTTTTCTCACGGGCGCGGAATTTTTCAGGGAATTTGCCGCCTATCCCGGCGGGTTGGCGTGGTATGCAAGCGCTTATCTGACACAGTGGTATCAGTTCTCCTGGTCAGGCGCTCTGATCATGACCCTTGCCGTTTTCCTGGTATACTGGCAGGCAGCGTGGTTGTGCTCATTATTGGGGATCAAGGGTATCGGCAGGGTGGTAGCCGCAGTTCCGGCACTGGCGGTTTTTACGGCGCTCTGCGATTACCGGTTTCCATTGTCGTATGCGATTGGCCTGGCGATTACGCTCGTTTCCATTAATGGTTACCTGTTCAGGCCGTCGGGAAACTGGTTTGTAAGGTTGGCCCGCTACGGAGCATTGGTCGCAATGGTTTACTATTGCGCGGGGACCGGCGCGCTTTTTTTCGCGGCAGCGTGCGGTTTGCATGAGTTGTTGTACCGGAGGAATTTCCCGGGTTTCGCGATAACGGCCGCAATCGGGGCCGCGCTGCCTCTTGTGGCGGCACGTTTTGCATTTGTCCTGTCCATACCCTCGGCGTATAATGATTTCGCGGGAGTTGCAACAAGCCTGCTGGCTGCGGGAAACTACCCGAGGATGCCGGCGCTCTTGTATGTGGCGTATGGCGTGGTCGGGATGGCTATCATTATCGGGTACGTTACGGAGAAGTCGCGCATCAGGAGTCATGCTTTGGCAAGGCGGCTGACCGGGCATTGGCAGAGCGTGCAGGGCTTTATTGTTATGGTCGTTGTGCTCATGGGTGCGATGGCTGGAGCCGCGGCCCTGGGCCTGGATGAAAAGGCCAGGCAGAACTACCGGATCGACCGGTATGCGCGTAACGGGATGTGGAACAGGATCATTGAGGCCATGCCTCCGGACCGCATGGCCGATTTTACCATTCTCAGCCAGGCGCATCTGTTTCGCGCACTGTATTACGACGGCCGGTTGCTGTCGGAGCTGTTCAGGTATCAAAATGGACTTCCGGGAAAGGCGTTCGTTGCGGTTACGGGACCGATGGCGCGGCTTTTTCCGGCGCCGATGAGCGATTGCTGCTTTGAGATCGGCGGGCTCAGCCAGGCTGAATTCTGGGCGCACGAAGCGCTCGCCGTGCAGGGAAAAAAGCCGTGGCTGCTCAGGAGGCTTGCGCTTATCAATATGGTGAAGGGCCGTAACCCGAGCGCGGAAAAGTTCATCGTGCTTCTGGAAAAAACGCCGTTTTGCCGCAGCGAGGCGCGCAGGTACCGTCGGTACCTGAAAGGGGAGCATTTTGACGGCCGCGACCGGCACCTTGAAACCATCCGGTCGTATCTGCCTGCAAAGGAGTACCTCTGTCAGGATTACTATTCGGAACTGGTCAACCTGTTCGAGTGCAATTCCGGGAACCGGATAGCGTTCGAATATATCGTCGCGCACAATCTGATGAACAATTTCGTCAGCCCGGTGATCGACAATATGGGTTACTTTGCGAAACTCGGGTATCGCGAACTTCCGCTCCATGTGAAGGAAGCGGCGGTCCTGCAGCTGTCGCTTTCGGGTGGTGCGCAGGCAACGATAAGCGGGTTCAGCCTGGAGAGCGCAATGTTCGGGCGGCTGACCCGTTTCAATCAGCTGTTTTATACGTTCGGTAACAACCGGGAGGCTGCCTTGAGCGCAACCATGGCCGGGTATGGCTCGACCTACTGGTATTATCTGATGAGCACGCAGAAGCCGGTCATACTCAAACAGGACCACTAGAGACGCGCATGAACGGAACAAAGCGCATTTCAGTAATCGCGGGAGTGGCGGTCGTCGCCCTGCTGGCCGGCTGCCGACCGCCATCGGTGGCGACGGTGAACAGGCCACCGGTGGTTGATCCTGATTTTTCAGGGGCCGTGATTCCTCCCAACATCGCACCGCTGAATTTTATGCTGCGCGAAGGGGCGGTGCGGTACCGGGTGCTGTTGTACGGCGCTTTGGGCGATACGATAAGGGTCTGCGCGAAGGGGCCATTGGCAAAAGTGCGCATTCCACCGGGAAAATGGAAGAAACTTTTGCAGGCCAACCGGTCGTTTGAGCTGATGGTTGAAGTGCGCGAGAAACGTGACGGCGTGTGGCGCAGGTATGACGTTCTGACCTGCCGGATCGCGGCTGAAGAGATCGACGGGTATCTGATATACCGGAGGATCTTCGGGTATAAGACGATCCCTGAAATGGAGATCAGGCAGCGGCGCCTGGGAAGCTTTGATGAGCGCACGGTCCTTAACAACCGTACGCTGTCGAAAAAATCCCTTTCCTGCATCAACTGTCACTCGTTTTGTGTCAATGACCCGGGACGCATGATCGTGCATATGCGCGGTGAAAAACAGGGCATGCTGCTGGTAAAAGGGAACAAAACAGTCAAGATCGACACGCGGACCAGATTCAACAAAGGGCCGGCTTCATACGCCTCGTGGCACCCTTCGGGCCGGTTTCTCGCTTTTGCCGTAATGAAGGTGAACCAGACCCTGCACTCGATCGGCGATCCGCGCGTGGTCATCGACGAGTCATCAGACCTGATCCTGTACGATGCAAATGAAAACATGATCTCCACCCACCCTTCGATCGCCGCTCCCGGACAGATGGAGACGTTGCCCGAATGGTCGCCCGACGGCCGCTATCTCTATTTTTGCAGCGCGCCGCAGCCCAAAAAGGTGGACAACGCGTTTTATCGAGATCTGAAATACCGGGAGATCAGATACGATCTGGTCCGCATACCGTTCGACAGCGACGCACGCACCTGGGGCGAACCGGAGATTGTCCTCTCTTCGCAGCAGACCGGGATGAGCAATGTGCAGCCGAAGATTTCTCCCGACGGCCGTTTTCTGCTGTTTGTCACCATGCCGTACTCCTATTTCGCGGTATACGACGACCAAAGCGATCTCTGCATGATGGACCTGTCAACAGGGAGCTGGCGCCGTCTGGATGCGGTGAACAGCGGTTGCGCCGAAAGTTTTCATACCTGGTCGTCGAACAGCCGCTGGTTTGTTTTCAACAGCAGGCGGCGCGACGGTATGTGCGGTGCGCCGTACTTCGCGTATGTGGATTCGGCCGGGAACGTGATGAAACCGTTTCTGCTGCCGCAGCGCGATCCGGCGTTTTACGACTCCCATCTTAAATCCTTCAACGTGCCGGTCCTGACAAAGGAACCGGTTCCGGCGACCTGGCGTGAACTGAGCAGGGTAGCGGCGGATTCCGGTTCGGAGATTCAGGCCAGGCTCGATTCCCTGGCGGGGTTCGACGGCATTACCGGGGCGTCGGCGAAAAAAACGGGTGAGAACTATGCACCTTGAGTTTGTCAAAGTCCCATTGCACTGGGCTATCCGGTGTGCCGCAGCGGCGCCGGAGGGTGGCGTTTGTTTGTATTTTCCCCGGATACTATTTTAAATCATGAAGGACAGGCCGGTGAGGAAAACCGCCCCATTCAGCCGGCGGGTTTTCTCCGAACCGCCACGCAGTTTCTTTTTTGAAAAGGAACAATTACCATGAAAATCAGGATTCTGCTTTTCTTTGCGCTCCTCGCATCGTTCCAGACGATATCCTTTGCGCAGAGCAGCCTTAGGGATATGCTCGGCCTGTTTGTCGCCGTTCCTGAAAATGACTCGATTGCGTCGATTACCGAGAATGACAGCGCATTGGTTGTCTCGTTTACTAATACAGAGACCGGGGAGTCAAGGGTGGAAGAGATCCCGGTGAATGCCCTGCAGCGGCAGAAAATCATGGCGGTATATCAGGAACGGTCAAGGACGCCGCGGGAAATAAAGGCCGAGGCGCCCCCGGCAGTGCAGACTTCGGAAGACAAGGATATCAGCGCCCAGCGCAGGAATCATATCGGGTATGTAACGGGTCAGACCACGCTGTCGTATTATGTGTACTCCCTGGTTTGGCCGATCGGTTTTGAAATGGATGGAAAAACCGCCAGCGCACTGTCGCTCTTTTCCGTGCCGGGTTTTTTTACGGCACATTACCTGTTTCAGAAAAGGTACCCCCTGCATGATGCGCACATCGCGGGCATCAATTACATGACCCTGTGGTTTCTCGGATTGACCTATTCTGTTCCCTTCGCGCTTGCGAGCGATGAGGGCATGTGGGACGCGTTTCGAGTGGCCGCGATTTCATCGATGCTTACCTACCCGGCGGGAATCTACTGCGGCTACAGGCTCGGGGTAAAAAACGAGAACAATGCCGGCCGCGTCGACATGCAATCCGCCCTTGCGTATGCCGGTTATTTTTTAGGTTTCACGTCGCCTATGATGTATCTGGGCGAGAGCATGGATGTGCAATTCGTCAGAACGCTTTCCTTCATCAGCGCAACCGCGCTCTCCGTGGCAGGTCATTTCTGCGGCAACAAATACAGGGAAAACGGTATAATCCCCCGAGGCAATCCGGCCGGCATTTCCAGTTATGGAATACTGGGACTTGCGCTCGGAATAACAATGGATGCATGGATCCAGCCGGAAAACATTACGGTCCTCGCGGGAATCCCCTGGGTCAGTTACCTCGGAGGATTGGCGATTGGCATGAATGTTTTCAAGAGTCGCTACGATCTGCTGGAACGGGGTACCTACAATTTGCTCGGAATGCTGGGTGGCATTGCCGCAGCCTCGGGAATCCTTATCATAGGCGAGCCCGAAGACGCGGGACTGATCGCGTCTATTTTAACGGCCGGGGCATTTTCCGGCTATGGTCTCACCAACTATCTGACACGCGACCTGGTGGAAAAATCCGGCGCAAATTCCGCGAAAGCGTCTTTTCAACTTCAACTCGGCCTGTCGCCGCAGGCAACGGTCAAACGGTTACCCCACGGGCAACGGTATGTGGAATATTCACTGTCGCCCCTGGCGGTGAAGTTTTAAAAAGTCTCTGTCCGAAAAATAGCGCTGCTGTCATTTCGACGAGCGTGGCGGGGAGAAATTTTAAACCGTTGAATTCATTAGGAAGGATTTCCCGCCCAGCCTGCCCTGAACGGTCACCCTGAGCTTGTCAAAGGGTTATCGAAGGGCTCGAAATGACAATGAAAACCGGGGGTTTTCGGACAGGCACTACATAGGGTTTTTCGGATTTTTTTTACCGCAAAACCCAGCGGAACGGTCCTGCCGCCATCGGTGTAAAAATAAAAAACTTCAGGTTGCGCCGGCCGGAAGGTTCGGGCCACGGGGCGGTTTTGGCGTCTCTCCGGCGTTCAGGCGCGGCTGCGTAAAAACCGGAACTACACCACCTCGATCGTTGACGGCGGCTTGGTCGCGATGTTGTACGTGACGCTGACAACGCCAGGCACTGCCTTGATGATCCCTTTTGCCAGTTTTTCCAGCGTTTTGAACGGAAGTTTCGTCGGTCTGGCGGTACGGGCATCAATGCTGTCCCAGCAACGCACTTCGATCTGGAACCCGAAATCGCGTTTGTGGTCCCGCATGCCGGTCACGCGGTCCTCATGAAGGATCGCCAGGTATTGAAACGCCGCGGTATCCTTGAGCAGGCGTTCCACCACGACGGTCGCTTTGCGGACAATCTCGATTCGATCCGGGGTGACCTCGCCGATGACCCGTGCCGCGAGCGCCGGTCCCGGGAATGGAATGCGGTTGAAGAGTGCCGGCGGAAGTCCAAGCGCTTTGCCCAGCTTGCGGACGCCGTCCTTGCGCAGCTGAATGAGGGGTTCAAGGATGCGATAGCCGAAGGCCTGCTGAGGGTCGATCCCGAGCTGCTCAAACACATTGTGCTGCCGCTTGATTCCCGCGACGGTCTCGTCGACATCGGTCAGAATGGTGCCCTGGAGAAGGTGCTTTGCGCCGCTTTCCCTGACAATGCGTCCGAACACGTTCCGGTAGAAAGTCTGCGTAATGGCCTCGCGCTTTTGCTCCGGGTCGGTGATCCCACTGAGCGCTTCGAAAAATTCCTTCCGTGCGTCAATAATTTCAACCGTCACTCCCCGTTTGCGGAACATGCCTGCAACCTGTTCGGCTTCTCCCTCACGCATGATGCCGTTCTGGACGAAAACCGTTCGGAGACGCTTCCCCAGCGCCCGGTGTCCAATCATGGTGACGGTTGATGAATCCACGCCGCCGGAAAGCGCATTGATGGCCGTTCCTTCGCCGACCGCATTCTGGATCTCCTTGACCTTTTCGGCAATAAACAATTTGGTATCAAGAGTCCTGGCGGTGATCTCTTTTTTCATTCAATACGCTCCCGTTGGTTGGATTTGTTGTTCCGGCACCACGCCGGGGTTCAACGAGCCGGAAATACGCAAGCGCGCATAACCGTGACTCATGGCTTTCGGCACAAGGGGGTAAATTACATCAGAAAATCGGGACAATGCAATGACGATACCAGCTCATCATGAGGAATGTCCCTACCTACCACCGGCGATACTCTGCCGGGTGCGGTTTCCGGCCTGGCAGCGTACCTCTGCAGGCGGTACGACGGCGGAAAAGGTATTGATCCGTGGGCCAACGATTGGCAGCCTGGTCCTGGACAGAGCCATTGGGAGGGTCACTGCTTTTCCCGTGGCTGTACTGCCCATACCGCTCGTACGGTCTTTTTCCTGGTTTTTTTTGGAAAATCCACCTATATTGATTATCACCAGCTGTTGAAACCGAGCAGCTCCTGTCATCTCGATCCCGCATTAGCGGGAGAGAAATCAGCACGTTTTCAAGGGAGGAACGTTTATGCGCCCTGACGATGAAGCGGTATTCGAAGTACAAGCGCGCGCGCCGGCCGGTGAAAAGGGGGAGGAAAGCGCCGCACGGTATGATGACGCTGCGGACATGGATTTTTCCGGGGCAAGGGATTTGCAGGAGGATTTTGACGATGTAACGCCGAAAAGGTCGATCATTGGGACGCTTGCCGGTATATTCAAAAAGCCGGCTCCCCATGGCCAGGATGACGACGACCTGACGGCGCCCGGAAAAAGCTTGCCGGAAAATGACGATTTTCCGGACGATGAGTTTCCCAAGCCGTCGTTTCTTCAGAACCTGTTCAGCGGCTTTGGAAAAAAATCCATTGATGAGGATGACGACCTGACAAACCTCAGGATCCCAAGGCAGTAGTCAAAAAGGGTGTTGAGCGTTCCAAAGAAGGGAGACCCTCGAAAATCGGTGGCGGAGGATGAGGGACTCGAACCCCCAAGCCCTTGCGGGCAACGGTTTTCAAGACCGTCGGATTACCATTATCCTAATCCTCCGTGGATGCCAAAAATACCATATTATCGAGACAGGAGCAACTGTCGCGGTGGCGGGCCTTTTATCCTGCAGATGGAAAGGCTGTCCGACGTGCGGTTCGGCACTGCCCATATGACGTCGTTATTCGGCAGGGCGACAAGGTCGTACCAGGGTGAAAGCCGGACGTTGTGCAGTGTGGCGAATGGCGAAAGCGCGGACCCGTTGTTGTCGACGACCAGTGCCCGGAGCGTGACATCGCCGCCGCTCACCTCCTCCCATGCGAGGAGGATGTCCCTGCCGTAGGGTGCGATCCGCGGAAACAGGGCGAATTGCGGCGAGAGGTAGCTGGTCAACCAGCGGGAGGTCAGTACCTCGCCCTGTGCCGACAGCTTCATAAAGCAGACATCGTAGGTCTGGCGTCCGATGGCGGTTGAAAAAACCACCCCGAACGTGCTGTCCGAAAGCGGGATAAGGCCGCCGGTCTGGGTAGCGGTGGTATTGTCGCCCGAAGCGCCGGCAATGGGAAAGTACTGGCGGTCGAAGATCCTTCTCCCGCGCGGAAGCGCGTCGCTCCATTTGCTGAATCCGAGCGCCCGCGGATAGGCGTCACCGTGGGCGAGCGCGTAGTAGAAGCTGTCAACCACCACGAGCCGCTGGTCGAAGTTGTGGCTGAAATACCAGTCGTTGGCGACATAATACGATCCGTCAAGGTTCATGAAGCCGATATACCCGCCCTGGTGGCGGACGCTGTCCGGCCATTTTTTCGTATGGCCGCAATAGAACCCGATTTTCCCGGTTGTTTCGTTGTAGACGATCCTGCCGGTGGATGCCGCACCGGGCTGGCCCTGGGCATATACCTCGGCTGAACTCGAGTCGCCGAACAGGCGCGAGGAGAAGAGCTCGCCGCCGGTCCGGTCAAAACGGGTGATCCAGTACTCGAACGCCGCGTCGCCATGCGCGTTGTTCCGCGACCAGCCGACCACATAGCTGCCGTCATCAGGGATTTTCGTCATGCCGAGGAGTCCGCGGGCTTCGGTAATGGCGGCCGGAAAAAACTCGCCGCGTTTGCCGCCGTCGGGATTGAAGTTCATGATGAGCGGCTGAAGCTGTGAGGAAATATACACCGCCGCGTCAAAACTGTTGTCGCTGTTGGCATGCAGGCAGATCTGGGGCAGAATGCCGTACCGGGGCACCGATGTGCGCGGTACCGAAAGCGAAACGCGTACGGGAAGCGGCACGGTGGTGATGTGCACGCTGTCGATGACCGGCAGAATGAATTTCTGCGGTCCGTTGGCGCGGTCGCAGCGGGTGAGCAGGAAACAGAACGACACGGCTACTGCGGCCGTAAGGAGCCTGTTTACGAGGCAGTGGCGGTGTTTCATAATTCCCTCCCCTGGTTCTGCTGGGTAATATACGTCGGAGCGGTTGCGGAGGGGTAGCCGTGGTGTACGGATCAGTCGCGTGCTATCGCGAGCACGGTCACGGTTAAGCACCCGGCATCGAGAAGCGCCCGCGCAGCAGCCGCGGTGGTGGCGCCGGTGGTCACCACATCGTCGAGCAGGAGCAGTCGCTTTCCGGATACGGCGGCGCGGTGCTGCCCGTGTACGCCGAACGCGCCCTTCATGTTCCGCTTCCGATCTTCCCTGTCAAGCATGGTCTGGGTGGTTGTTTTTCGGGTACGCGCGAGTATGCCGTTGAAAATGGAGGTCCGGGGGGCCCTGGCGGCGATCCCGAGGGCAATCAGGTGGGACTGGTTGTATCCCCGTTTCCGAAGGCGTGTCGGATGGAGCGGCAGGGGAACAAGCGCGTCGAAATCGTCGAGAAAACCGGGCGGCAGCAGCTCGAAAAGAAAACCGCCAAGGGCGCGGGCGAATTTTTTCCTGCCGCGGTATTTGATCTGATGCATGGCGGCCTGGACCAGCGGATCGAAATCGAGCAGGGCATACACGCGGTCAAAGGGGTGGCTCCAGCCCGATTCGCAGGCACAGTCGCCGCGTTTGCGGTTCATGGCGCAGATCGGACAGGGGTCGCGGCGGTCATGGTTGTCGCGGAGTTCGGCCTTGCACGCTTCACAGAGCCAACGGTCAGGCGGCGTACGCGGAGTGTCGCAGAGCAGGCAGAGGGGCGGAAAGAGAAAGTCGAACGCCCGCTCCAACATCCCGTCAAGGGTGCGCTTGAGTGCTGGTCCCGGGGCCATCGGCTGCAGGGGTGGAATGGTTGACGGAAGGTTGATCCTCTTTGAAAAGAAACCCTTTCAGAATGAAACCGCCGAAAATCACGAACAGCACGATGCAGACGACCTGGTTGTGGCTGAGCGAGGCGAGCCGTTCGTCCGCGCCGTAAAAACGGGTAAAATCGACCAGAAACCGGAGTATCGA
>JAFGOU010000388.1 GCA_016926315.1 Chitinispirillaceae bacterium | reverse complement strand
GCAGCACTCCCGACGAGTGGACCGTCACCCCGCGGGCATTGAATATCCGGACCGTGGTCGCCGCCCTGTCCTGCCCAGCCCAGGTAAACAGCACCCGGCCGTCGGGCCGGGTCAGCACGGAGAGCGCCCGGTGCGGAACGACCACCTTCCCTCTTGTCACGGGCAGGATCGATGCGCCCGAATCGCTGATAAACGAAAGGTTGTCGAGGCTTAAAAATCCGGTCCCGCCCATGACCGTACGGAACTCAAGCCGCCTGATCTGCCGCACCGAAAGACTGTCGATTGGCGTTCCCCATCCGTCCTGCCTGATGTCGCGCCACTCAGCGGTGACGGTTCGCCACGCGCCGTTCGTGTTGGCAAGCCGGATGGTGAAATAATCATAGTCGCGCACCGGGGTGCTCTGCACCTGCAGAATGAACGTTCCGCCCGGATTGTCGCTTGCGGTGGCATACCTGAAGGTAATGCCGATCAGCTTGGGCCTGACCGTGTCCATGAACACGGTGTCAAGGTTGAGAAAGACCGAGCCGTAGACGTCATGGGGCAGAAGAGCCGGTTTTTCTATGGAAAAATCGGCCCGGAGCGCAGTGGCGCTGCCCGATGCGCCGCTGGTGTCCCACCCCAGGTTCAGGTACGAGTCCGGGGTGCCGGCGTGGTAGCTGTTCCACGATGCCCGGGTGGAGAGCGCGCAGACCAGGTCACGGTCCTCGAAATCGTCGATAAGGAGCGTGGGCCGCAGCGTATCGCCCACGGTTACGGTGAACGTGTCACGCGCAATGGTGCCCTTGCCGTTTTCCGCGGCAACAACGAACCGGTGGATCCCGAGCCCGAGATCCCTTGCCGCGATGGCGGTGGACCAGCTTTCGGACGGACCGTCAACCGCGCCGTCGAGAACGGAGAGCGGCATGGTCGCGTTGCTGTCAACGGCAACGGTCAGCCGCGCGATCGGCGACACGCTGTCGAGCACCGTTCCCCAGAACCGCAGCGAGTCGCTTCCGCGCACCTTGTCGCCATTGCGGCCGGTATGCAGGAACGCGGGGGCCGCGTTCCCGGTTTTCCCGTTGTGCCACTCGGCCACCACGCAACTGAGCGGCAGCAGCCTGATGGCGTCGAGCGAATCGGCCGCAACACTCATGGACGACGGCCCGCAGTCGGGCAGGGCATAGGCGTCGGCGCCGGTGCCGTTCCAGCGGAACTCGCGGCCTGACCAGGAGTAAACGTCCACTTGGCGGTAGGAGCCGGCGGTCATGGCAGGGTCGATCATGATTGTATCGCTTGACAGGTTGAGCAGGAGTGCGCGAAACGACCCGTTCGAGGTCACGCCGAACGCCCTGACCTTGCTTGACCGATCGTACTGCGGCGGACTCACGTGGTTCTCCGCGCCTGGCGCGAGCCAGAGCCTGCCCGCCATGAAGAGCGGCCAGTAGATGGCGGCCGGCGAGCGGGTCATCGACGAAAGCGCGCGTCCCGATCCCGGGTTGAACAGGCTGAGGCTCCCCCAGGTGCCGTTCGGGCCCGCGGCGAGGTTTTCGTAGGAGTCCCACACCACGGACATGGCGCGCGGGCCGAACTTTTCGGCAAAGGTCGCGAACAGGTTCGCGACGCAGACGCCGTTGATTGGCTCCTGCAGCATGCTGGCCATGACCACCGACATATTGAACTCGCTCAGGCAGACGAAGAGTGAATCCGGGTTCGCCAGCCGGCGGCCCATCATGGCCTTGAGCGTATCGCTGCGCGACCAGAGAAAATCAGACCGGTCGATCATGGTGGCAAGGACCGGCGAACCGCCAAACCAGTAGGGATAGGAGTGGAAATCGATACCGTCGAGCCAGGTCGCGGTGTCGGCGCGCTCCTGCTCCCCCACCCGTTTGAGGAACGACTCCATAAAGGAGAGGTTGTCGAAACCGCCGCTCGCCTGGGTCTTGAAATCGGCGGTCGAGAGCACGGGCCCGAACACTTTTATCGTGGAGTCAACCGCCTTCATCGCCTTGCTGAAACGCAGGAACTTTTCCGCGTACATGGCCGCGTCGACCGGCCCGGCCTCCTCCCAGTAACCGTCCATCTCGTTGCCCACCTGCCAGAACCGTATGCCGAGGTTTCTGACCTTGTTGGCATAGTGCACCCATCGCGCCGCCTCCTCAGGCGTTCCGGTGCCGTAGTTGACGCTGATTATCGGAATGGTGGTATAGGGAAAGGAGTCGCAGTACGCAATGAACGACTCAAAATCCCAGTTTACCCAGCCCGTTGCCCAGTCGGCGCGGACCACGGTGCCGCCGTGCGTGCCCAGGGCCACCACGTTGGTCTGGCTCGCCGCATTGGCGCCGGTGTAGTTCTTTATGTTCCTCGACACCAGTGAATCCTTGTTGTAAAGATACAGCTCCCGCACCTGCCAGCCGCTGTCGCCCGACGCCCTGGTGACCATGACACGGAAGTATCCGGTGGCGTCCCCGGAATCGAGGGAACCGGCGTACATGCCGCCCGTTGCATCCGTCACGCTGCCGACCGTGATCCAGAGGCTCGACGCGGCCTGGTAGGGCGGCGTTGACGACGCTCCCGGCGAGCCCCAGCGCTGCACCACGAAATCCACCCCATAATGGCGGCCCCAGTGGATCACGATCGAATCCGCCCGCACGCTCGGGGTGAACTCCAGGTAGAAATAGGGTTTGCTCTCCGTGAGCAGCGGGTCGCTCCACCACATGGTCGCGGTATCACCATCGGTGATCGCCGAGGCGCCGGAAAAGCCGTAATGATTTTTCGACGTGCCGCGGTATTTGAGCTGTGACATGAAGCCGGGTTTATAGTCGGCTGAATCGCATTCCCACATCCCGTCTGCCGTATAGCTGCCGCTGCCGTTCCAGTGGTAGTCGTTCGAGAGCGACCCGTTGGGAAAACGAAGCAGGCTGTAGCGTGCGGTGGCGAGTCCGCGCCTGATCTCGTTATAGAGCTGCTTTGAGTTCCAGATCGGCAGGCAGGTGCCCTGCATCTGTTCGCGGATGATGGTAGTGCCGCCGGTCGCCGGCGTAAAAGTGACCGGAACCTCGCGCGTGGTTGCCGTTGCCGCGATCGCGCCTGTTGCAAGAACCAGCAGTCCGGATT
>JAFGOU010000387.1 GCA_016926315.1 Chitinispirillaceae bacterium | reverse complement strand
TTGACATAATACGAGCAACTTACCGCTTTATTGCATTGAATTTGAATAAGTTGCATATTTTTCAAAACCTGTTCAGCAAGCCCTAAAATAATAAAAGGAGACCCGCAGATCCTTCCATGGCGGCACAAGAAAGAGTCGCTTGAGAACGATCAGGCGTTCAGGAATTTCGAGGTGGTACCTGTCTGCTGCAAGGTTTAGGACCTTTCCTGTGCCGGCGGAGAACGAATACCGCATGAGCGGTAAGGGCAAAGAGTCGGTCGCGGCCGTCCGCCGAAGCCATTTACCGGAACCCGCCAGGACCGCCGAATCAGAAAGACACCCGGCATAGATCGCGCAGCCGTGGAGATGCCCTGACCAGGGGCTCTGCGCATGCTCATTGTTGCCCAGCAGGAGGCGTCCGGAGGGTATGGTCGACTTCCTGATGATGCCGTATCGCATCTCGGCCATTACCGTACCGTTGGCATAGAGGACGGTCCGTGTCGGATCCGATGCCACCGTGATGCACTGCGCCGTTAAGCTTTCGCATTGCAGCGGAAACGCGATCTCCCGCCAGCGATTGTCACGCAGTGACTCCACAATAAAATACCGGCGCCATTGCGTGATCCGCAGCGACCGCCGGTTCCGTGGATCATAAAACCCGAGGAGCTGCTGTTTTTTTCCGATATCGCGGACGACCGGCGTTATGAGCAGTTCTATGGTGATCGCTCTGCGGGAAAAAAGGCCCTGATCGCTTCTGCTCAGGGTGTCACTCCCCATGATAATTCCCTCGTGCATCGCAACGCCCGATGCATCAGGTAACGGCCGCACGCCGTTGCGGGGGGAAAAAACAAATGGACGGAACGCGACCATGTACATGAGGCCGGTGATGACGGTCAGTGTGCTGACCGCGATGATTCGGTTCCGGGCAATACCTTTCGGCGTGTTATAAGACATACGGCGCCGTTACGGCGAACGTAACGGACAAAACCTCTGTCTGGATGAGATGGCCGGGTATCACTTGTTATATTTGGATTTTTTGTAGTAGGTGGCGCCGGTTTTTTCGGTGGAAAAGTTGAGGATATACCCGAGCAGCCGTTTTTCTAGTGCCGGAAATTCCGCAAGCTTGTCCATCAGGTCGTTTACCTTGGTCACCCCGGCCTTGACGACGATAAGATATCTCGACACAACCGACGCAATGACCGCCGCATCAGTGATCGCCCCGATGGGAGGCGCGTCGATGATGACATAGGCATATTGCGAAGCGAGGTTGTTGATCAGATCGGCAAATTTATTAGACGACAACAGCTCCGAAGAGTTTTTCGCGCCGTTGCCATAGCTCAGAAACATCAGGTTCGGTACCCTGGTCTGCTGAACCATGGATTCAACAGACAAGGGTTCCAATGAGCTGAGTAGCTCCGTCAATCCGAGGTTCCTGCGCAGCCCGAAAATCGAATGCAGCTCGCCCCGGCGCATATCGGCGTCGACGATGATCACGGGAAGGTCGGACTGGGCGATGATGCAGGCGATATTCGCGGAAATCGTTGATTTTCCGGCGCCAGCCTCCATGCTGGTGACGCAGATCGTTTTCTGCGGCAGGTCGCCCATTGAAAGCATGAGTTTTGTCCTCAAGACCCTGAATGATTCATGAGCATATGTATCCGCCAGGAGTTCGGATACGATGGGGGCGGCCCGGTAGAAATCGTCACCGCCTTCCGGTTTGCCGTCACGCGGTTTGTTGCGGAATGATATCTTCGGGATCGATTCAAAAAAACGCTGCCCTGTTTTCCGGGTAAACTCATACTGGGTCCGTACTGTTTTATCGAAATAATCCGCTATATAAACGGGTCCGAAGGCTGCCAGGGTTCCGAGAAACAGGGCCAGCAGCAAAAGCTTAAGGGTGTTGGAAGGCGGGGGAACCGGCGGCAGGGCGTAATCAAGAACATAGGATTCGGATATGTCCGCGGACGTCGAGACTTTTCCCTGGTTATATCGCGAAAGAACGGTTGAGTAGATGTCCGACGTGATCATCTGCCTCCGCTGCAGTTCGGCAAGTTGCAGCTCCTTGCTCGGCAGCCGTTTCAGCTCACTGGACATGGACTGTATTTCCGTGGATTTGGTCGACAGGGTGGTCTGGAGCGAGGAAATGAACGATTGCAGCGCGGCAAGAATATCTTTCATCAGGTTGTCTATTTTTTTCTGGTTTTCGAGCCGCAGCGGATGGTCGCTCGCATACATCCGCTCGATCTCTTTCTGGGTGAACAGCAGTTCGTTCAGTTCATTCTGCAGCACCGGCGCCGCATTGTTCTTATTGGACGAGAGAAACCCGAGGATTTCGCCGGCAAGGCGCAGTTTTGAATCGTCCTTTGCCCAGAGGAACTGTTTGAGCAGCTCCTGTGCCTTTGCAAAGGACCCTCTTTCGCCGGACACGCCGGTTTCGAGCTGCGTAAGGTTGTCGATGCGGAATTTCATCTGGTTGGAAAGCCCCACTGAAGGATTGGCGCTCCGGAAATTCCGCAATGAGCCCTCTGCAACGGCAAGGTCGCGTTTGGCAATTTTCAGTTGCTTTTCAAGAGAGGTAAGCGCGTCCTGGCTCCTGCCTTTTCTTACGTTCACGTTTTTCGCCACAAAGGCGTCGCTGATGGCGTTCACGATTTCGGCGATCAGGGGATAATCCCTGCCTGTCATGGACACGACGATGTTGAATGAACCGCGCGTCGGGTCGGCCGCTTTGACCGTCAGGTTGCTGAAAATGAACTCGACCGCCTCCTGTTTATGAATGATATCAAAAGCGAAATCATAGGGGTTTTTAATGAATCGTGATGAAAGAACCAGGCGCATTCCCTGATGGGTGATGGCCGCCGGACCGGTCAGGGAGCCGGAATATATCTTCGCGGGTTTGTCGATGATCCGCCGCAGAACCGGGATGCTCTTGTCGCGAAGCGGCCTGAAATGAATGGAATAGCCGCCGGGATTGGCCTTGTCGCGTTTGAAATAGTAATTGCCGTTTTGTGCGGAGGAATCGAGCCTGACCGTATCGAAAACGGTCGAGCGATTGTAGGTTTTGACCAGCAAACGGAACGAATGCCGTATGACGACGTCTTCCAGGAACAGGCGGCTTTTGATGATATCGGATTGCGCCTGCACAATGCCGCCCACATCGCGAACAGCGGTCATGTCCGAGATGTTTTCAAGCCCGATCAGCGCGGCCGCGGACAGTTCCGGTTTTTTTCCGGCAGACATGAAAATAACGGCCGCTGAAAGAATCGTGACTGCCGGGCCTGTTATCAGTATGAACCAGCGCGCCCTCCAGAAGAGCTGGAAATAATAACGGAACTGCTGGCCGATGTCTGCCGTTGTATCCTGATATGGTCTCTGCGGTTTAGTGGCCAACGCCTCACCGTCCTTTAAATGCCTGATAGGCGACGTACATGGTGGCAGACGCGGAGATGGCGCTTATGGTTAGGGAGAGAACCGGAAGGAGTTCGGTCCTGAACGTTTCCCATGCCTCCATTTTCGGCAAACGTGTGACTCGCAACTGGTCTCCCGATGCAAAACCGAGGTTTTTAAGGGAGGTGCCCTTTTCGATGTCTGCCAGCAGATGCTCTTTCACCGTTTCGCCGTTATGCTCCCATTTGATTTTTTTCAGCCCGTCCTCACGCGCGGGTCCGCCGGCGACCGCAACCGCGTCCCAGAGCGACGCAGAGGGACTGATATAATACAGTCCGGGCTTGTGGAATCCGCCCAGTAACGAAACCCTGATCAGCGGTTGGATCAGTATGTTGGGATGGCGAAGAAAGGGCATGTAGACGGAGTCGACAATCGCGTAAAAGTCACCCGCGCTCATGGTATCTGCCTTGATGCGCCCGATGATCGGAAGAAAAACGTACCCGTCGTCGTCTATCGGGTACGTTCCGTTAAGAAAGCTCGCGGTGTCGGGGGATACATATATCCTGAATGCATCACCCTTGCCGAAGGGATGCTGAACAGGGGAATGTCCGGACCGGGCGGCAACCGAGGCCGTAACCGCACCGTCCTTTTCGTTTCCGGTTGTCACTGATTGCGCCGTTATCCCGGCGGGTATCTGCAAGAGGAGCGCCAGCGATAGAAACGCCAGGCGATGCACGTAACATGAGGAGAGGAGATATCGTTTCATTGGTGTCCCTGTGTGAAAGAGTTGGCGCGTCGCGATTGCATTACATCACGATTTTTAAAAAATACATAATCCGGAAACCGCTTATTGAAAAAAACATTCAACCGTGGAGTGGCCTTTTTCTATTAAAAGGGCGGAATGTATTTTAACGAAAAAGCAGAATTTGCTGATGGATCGAATAACCTGAGATAGGGTTGCCTTCAAACGCGCCGTTCTCAGGCAGTATAAACCGGCGGAGCCGGAAAAACGGGTATCGAATGGCTCCGCGGCATACGGTACTGTAGCTCGCACAATATACGCAAGAAGAAACCTGCCCTGAGCATGACGAAGGGTATATTTGTCAGACACAGACGCTAACTGGTGAGAAAATCGCCTTCACGAAAACAAGGAGTTGTCATGAAGCACCTCGTCATTATCCCCCTGATTGCGCTGTCCGTTTTCGCCGGCCGAACGTCACAGTGGTCGAATGTTTTCACGTTGCGGGAACCGACAAATACGATTCAGAAGATTTCGCCAGCCGAATTGGTCAAACCTTTCGGCCTTTCGGTTCGTCCCGGGAGCAGTCATTGCATGGCGGTGTTGAACGTGGGCGGCATCATTCCGGGAAGCGCGGCATCGTTGATCATCTATGAGGTTAACGGCAAGATTGCCGCGGATCTTTCCACTCTGGCCCGTTCAGGCTTGTCTACCATCGTATGGAGGCCCCCGGCCTCCCGGTCCGGCATTTTCATCGCCCGATTGCAGAACGGCAGCAAGGTACAAACCGTCCGATTCATGCTCTTTAAATAGCAGGGAACACGATATATGAAAAAAATGCTTGTCACGCTAACGCTCGCAATTTCCGCCTTTGCCGCAGATCCTGAACTGCTGTCATGGTCGGTTGATACCGCATCGTTTCAGGTGCCTTCAAAAATCTCGAGACCGGATACGGTTCGCAACAGCAGCAACCAGATCGTTTCAATCGATACCATTTCCACCATCACCTGGCTTGGTTCGGTCACTTTCTCCTGCAGGGACACGGACGGTGACTCCATGGGGGTCTTCATCGATGTCGCCCTGGGCACTGATACCATTACGGTCGACAGTATTTGGGGCGTAAAGACCGCCGTGACCGGTAATAACCTCAAAGCCTATTTCAGGTTTCACTCGGTCCACCGGAACTGGACCGGCAGTATTCCGGCGCGTGTCCGCCTGTCGCTCGACGACCGGTTGCTCGGCTACAAACGCAAACCGGTAATCGTGACCCAGCCCGCATCCGTCACCATCAACGCAGGACAGGCGGCAACGTTTACGGTTGCAGCCGTGGCGGACCCGGCCCTGATGACCTATCAGTGGAAGAAGAACGGCACGAATATCGAAAGCGCCACCTCGGCAAGCTACCATATTGCCGCAGCGCAGGTCGCGGACAGCGGATCGTACACCGTTTTCGTGGCCAACACCATCGGGAATGTGACGAGCAGCGTGGCGGTGCTGACCGTGAATTTCGCGCCGTCGATCACGACCCAGCCGGTGTCACAGACTATCACGCAGGGGTCGCCGGTGACGTTCACCGTTGCGGCAACAGGCAAACCGGCGCCGACCTACCAGTGGAAAAAAGACGGGGCGAACATCAGCGATGCGACCTCGGCAAGCTTTTTCATCACGTCGGTGCAGCCCGCCGATGCAGCATCCTACACCGTGACGGTATCCAACAGCGTTTCGAGCGTGACGAGCAACGCGGCGGTCCTGACCGTAAACAACGGTCCGGCCATCACGACCCAGCCGGTGTCGCAGACCATAACCGCCGGATCGCCGGTGACGTTTACCGTCGCGGCATCGGGCAACCCCGCACCGACGTACCAGTGGAAAAAGGACGGCAACAATATCAGCGGCGCCACCTCGGCGACTCTTACGATCGCATCGGTGCAGCCCGCTGATGCCGGATCATACACCGCAGTGGCGGCCAACGGCATCGGGAGTTCAACCAGCAACGCGGCGGTGCTGACCGTGAACTATGCGCCGTCGATCACGACCCAGCCGGTGTCGCAGACCATAAACGCCGGCTCGCCGGTAACGTTTACCGTCGCGGCGACCGGTAATCCCGCCCCAACCTACCAGTGGAAGAAGGGCGGCACCAACATCACCGGCGCCACCTCGGCAAGTCTGTCGATAACCTCGACCGTTTCCGGTGATGCCGGGTCCTATACCGTTGTGGTGACCAACAGCGTCAACACCGTGACGAGTAACGCGGCAGTGCTGACCGTGAACTATGCGCCGTCAATCACGACCCAGCCGGAATCGAAAACCGTGGATTCCGGTGCAGCGGTGACGTTCACCGTTGTCGCGAGCGGTGTCCCAGCGCCGACCTATCAGTGGAAGAAAGATGGCACCAACATCGAAGGTGCCACGTCGGCAAGCTATACGATAACCTCGACCGTTCCGGCCGACGCCGGGTCGTACACCGTGGCGGTCACCAACAGCGTCACTACCGTAACCAGCAACCCGGCGGTACTGACCGTGAACTATGCGCCCAGGATCACGACCCAGCCGGTGTCGCAGAGCGTTAGAATCGGGCGAAGCGCGACCTTTACGGTAGCGGCGGCAGGCGTTCCTGCCCCGACCTACCAGTGGAAAAAGGACGGCGCTGACATTCCAGGCGCCACGGGGGCCGGCTACACCATCGCCTGCGCATGGGTCGTTGATACCGGAGCGTATACCGTTGATGTCATGAATATCCTTGATACCGTGACAAGCACTGCCGTGACGTTCACCCTTGACACGACCTCATGGTTCACGACCGACAACCTGATCGCCATCCCGGCCGGCGACTTTTTCATGGGAGACAGCTTTGAGGTCGATACGGTCCACAAGGTTACGGTGTCCGCGTTCAAGATCAGCAACACCCATGTCACTCAGGGTGAGTACGAGGCCGTCATGGGGCTCAACCCGTCGGAGCATACCGGTGATCCCCACCTGCCGGTGCAGTACGTAACCTGGTTCGACGCGGTGCTCTACTGCAATGCGAAAAGCAAATTGATGAACAAGGATACGATATATTCCTACACTTCGATAACCGGGACGCCGGGGAACGGTTGCAGCGATCTCGGCGGTCTTGCCGTGAATTTTACCAAGACCGGATACCGTCTGCCGACCGAAGCCGAATATGAGTATGCCTGCCGCGCCGGTACGACGAGCGACTATTACTGGGGCATGGAGTATCCGCCGCTTACCACCGCCGATACGCTTGTTATCGACAGTCATGCGGTCTGGAACCATAACAGTAACGGTCACCCATGGCCGGTCGGCAGTAAGATCGCAAATCCGTGGCAGCTTTATGATATGGTCGGACTGGTTCAGCACTGGATTAATGACTGGTATGAATCGCCTTTCCTCAGCACAGACCAGACCGATCCGACGGGACCGGAAACCGGAACCGTGCGTGTCGACCGCGGAGGCAGCTTCTCTCCATACAGCCAGGTAACAAAAATGCAGACCTTTCACCGCGATGGCGGGTATGAGCCGGATGATAGAAGCGGGACTCTCGGGTTCCGGGTGGTGCTCGCGAATGACAATGGAGAATAAAGATACACGGGTCATTTCATGAAAAAGACCGCATTCCTGATTACGTTCCTGGCCTTCTCGCTTCCAGGCGCTGATCCGGAGATCCTGAACTGGTCGGTAGTGACCGACAGCTTTACCATAGCATCAAAATCGGTGCGCATCGATACCATCCGCGGTGATTCCACGCAGCCAGACCGTACAGACACCGTTACCGGCATCACCTGGAACGGTTCGCTCTCCTTTTCATGCAGGGACAGTGACGGCGATTCCATGGGTGTTTTTATCGACGTATTGATCGGCGCCGATACGATTGCGGCTGATACGGTCTGGAGTGCGGCGACGGTAGTTACCGGAGACCATTACAGGGCATATTTCGCGTTCCGATCGGTCCACAAGGCATGGACCAGGGAAACAGAGGCAAAGGTGCGCCTCTCGCTCGACGATGTGTACCGGAACTACCAGGGCCGGCCGAAAATCACCTCCCAGCCGGAAAACGTATCAACGCTCATGGGAAATCAGGCTCGTTTTGCCGTTACCGCGACAGGTACGCCGGCGCCGTCATACCAGTGGCTTTTCAATGGAGCGCCGATCCCGGGGGCGGATAGAGCGGAGTTCGTTATCGAGGAGGTGGACTCCGGCGACGCCGGCAGCTATTCCGTGCTGGTGAGTAATCCTATAGGAAAGGTGATGAGCCAGACCGTTACGCTGAGGGTGAACTATACGCCGATCATCACGCTGCAGCCGGTATCCGATACGATTGATGTCGGGTCAAGCGTGACCTTCTCGGTCGAAGGTACCGGATATCCGAAGCCCGCCTACCAGTGGAGGAAAAACGGCGACAGTATCCCCGGCGCGACGTCGGCGTCGTATACCATTCCCGCGGTTTCCCGGGCCGATTCCGGCAGCTATACGGTTGTCCTGAGCAATGTCATCGGGAACCGGACAAGCTCACCGGCGCTATTGACGGTCAACTATCCGCCGGTAATAACCGTTCAGCCCCGCACGGCGACCGCGCGTATCGGCCAGAGCGCGTTGTTTGGCGTCACGGTCTCCGCGCGGCCCGCGCCGGTGTATCAGTGGAGGGAAAACGCCGCAGTTCTTTCCGGCAAGACGCATGGAAACATGGGCATCCTGTCGGTCACGGCGGATGATACGGGCTCCTATTCCGTTGTCGTCACCAACCGGCTGGGAAGCGTTACGAGCGATACCGTACCGCTGAGGATCGACCTTTCCGTACTGGTGCCGGATTCCATGATCGCGATCGCCGGCGGAACCTTTCTGATGGGCAAGCTTTTTCTCTCCGATCCGGTCCACGAAGTCACGCTAACCGCCTTTAAAATGAGCAACACGTTGGTAACGCAACGCGAGTATCTACGGGTTATGGAGATCAACCCGTCACATATCACCGATGATCCTCTCTGCCCGGTTGAATATGTAACCTGGTTCGACGCGGTGCTCTATTGCAACCGCAGAAGCATCCTCGAGGCGAAAGACACGGTGTACGCCTATTCCTCGATAGTCGGCACCCCGGGGAACGGCGTCTCCGATCTCGGTGACATCGCAGCGAATTTTTCGAAAAACGGGTATCGACTGCCTACCGAGGCTGAATGGGAATATGCATGTCGCGCAGGTACCAGTACCGATTACTACTGGGGTGGATCGTATCCGCCAATGACGATTGAGGACACGACCGAGATCTCCTGCCATGCGGTCTACTACTATAACAGCGGAGAGCGTACCAAGCCGGTGGGAACAAAACCCGCCAATCCCTGGGGGCTCTACGATATCGTGGGACAGTTGTGGCAGTGGCATAATGACTGGTTCGGACCCTACACTGCGGGCCTGCAGACCGATCCAGCAGGCCCTGAAACGGGATTTTCGCGAACGGTACGCGGCGGGAGCTGGTCCATCGACGATGATGACCGGCACCTTCGTTCCATGGCGCGAAACGGGGGATACCATCCTGAGGACAGAAGCTGGATTATCGGGTTCCGCGTCGTGTGCAGGTGAAGGTGGTTACAGCGGCCGGGCAACCATCAGTACGCGCCCTTGAGCAGGTAAATGGGTGTTTTAAGGATCAACTTCAAATCCATGAGCGGGTTCCAGTTGCATGCGTAATAGATGTCCATCCGTACCATGGAATCGAACGCGGTACTGCTGCGGCCATACACCTGCCAGAACCCGGTAATACCGGGTTTTACCCCGAGGAAGCGGCGTTTATGCCATGCATCGTACTCCCGGGTTTCATAGGGAATGGCGGGACGGGGGCCGACCAGTGACATTGTGCCGAAGAGTACATTAAAAAATTGTGGAAGCTCATCCAGACTGGTTTTGCGAATGATGCGGCCTATTGAGGTTACGCGGGGATCGTTCACCATTTTGAAAATTCTGGTATCAGCGTTGACCGTTCCCTGGTTTTTAATGAAATCCTGCATGAATTTTTTATGAATGGTCGCGTCATTGTTCGCATACATTGACCGGAACTTGAGCATTTTAAAGGTCTGCCCGTTATATCCAACGCGATTTTGCTTGAAAAATACCGGCCCTCGGGAAGTCAGTTTGATAAAAAGAGCGATCAGCAAAAAAACCGGGGAAAAAAGGATGATTCCCGTAATGCTTCCGGCAATGTCGAAAACCCTCTTGAACGCCTGAGCCATCAGCTCTGTTTTTTCCGGATGGGTGTGGTCAGGCAGGGCATCAAGGGAATCCACGGATTCACCGGGATCGTCCTTGCCAAGGTCTTCGGGGTAGAGAAATGTTTTAATAAATGCATGGTGAGGAATGTGGTGTCCGAAAACGCTTTTAAAGCCCTCCTTGACCTTTTTAAGGATGAGCTCACGGTTCTGCGCCGACATGTCGGTATAGATGATGCCGATAGTCCTGTTTTCCCGGTACCATCCCTTGATGTCGGTTTCCCGGGTTATTGACTCAATGGTGTCACGAAAGGCAGCGAGGGTCTTTCGGTCGATGCCGTTGAGAATAGCTTCGTTGACGGTAATAAGAACCAGCAGAAACGGCTTTCTGGACCGTTCGGTACGCCTGATCTCAAAATTCAGCATGGTACGGAAATAAGACTGGATATACAACCCCCACTCCTCGTTAATAAGCGCTTCAACGATTTTCTTCGGGCCTCTGCTGGTTTTTCTTGCGGCGCGTACCTTACTGAACATGCGGCTCCCTTTAAAACGTTTAATTCCTGATAATGAAACGCCTTTTACCGGGCGATTCAAATATCATTCATTCGCTTTTTTACGGAACCCCAATCACACTGGGGAAATACAAATACACTTTGTGGCGCGAAGCTAAGAGCTATGTTCCCCTTTTGCAAGAGTGACCGGACCCTTGACGACCGAATCACCGTTGCTTCCCCCAAAAAACATCCCTGCCACATTTAATCTTGTTTAATATAATAAAAAAGGAGCAAAAAGTCAAGAGCAGCATTTTTTTCAGGCAACGGGTGGCCATGCGCGGAAAGGATGGGGAGTGAATGGCGATAATGAACGGGGCATGACCGTTTTTTTCTACCCGGGTCAGGTACCGTTTGCGGTGGTCATTGCCGTAAGTTGTTCCAGTTTTCCCCGTGCGGCGCCGCTGTCGATCGAGCGAACCGCAAGCGGTATCCCGTCAGCCGGTACGCCGCACATGCCTGCCGCAGCAAGGGCAAAGGCGGCATTCAGGACCGCGATATCGCGGCATGGCCCTTTCTGCCCGGCAAGCACCGACCGGATGATACCGGCGTTGTCTGCCGGCGTGCCGCCGGCGACGGCGCCCGCCGGCGCGACGGGCAGGCCGAACTGCTCCGGCGTAACGGTAGAGGACGCCACCGTACCGTTGACAACCTCAGCTACCCGTGTCGGACCGCAGATCGAGATCTCATCGAGTCCCTCCATGCCGTACACCACAAACGCCCGCTGCGTTCCCATGTTGTTAAGAACCGCCGCCATGGTCCCGGTCAACGATTCGGAAAAGACCCCGAGGAGTTGCCGCCGTGCCAGCGCCGGATTGGTCAGCGGACCCAGTACGTTGAAAATGGTGCGGACGGCGATCTCCCTGCGCGGCCCGATGGCGTATTTCATGGCCCTGTGCAGCGCCGGCGCAAAGAGAAAGGCGATGCCGACCGTGTCGAGACACCGTTTCATGATCTCCGGTGAAACGGCGATGTTCACCCCGAGCGCTTCGAGCACGTCCGCGCTGCCGCTTTTGCTCGACACGCTGCGGTTACCGTGTTTTGCCACGGTCGCTCCCGCGCCGGCGGCCACGAATGCCGCGGCGGTGGAGATATTGAACGTATTG
>JAFGOU010000386.1 GCA_016926315.1 Chitinispirillaceae bacterium | reverse complement strand
TTCCGACTGAGGTTCTACGCCTCCTACCGAATCGAATATGGCTACTGCGCCATCCAGGACTCTCAAAGAACGTTCTACTTCTATGGTAAAATCAACATGACCGGGTGTATCGATAATGTTGATCCTATGGTCATTCCACTGGCAGGTGATCGCCGCCGAGGTAATGGTAATACCCCGTTCGCGCTCCTGCACCATCCAGTCCATGACGGTGTTCCCATCGTGAACTTCGCCCATGCGGTGTACCACGCCGCTGTAAAACAGAATCCGCTCGGTCGTGGTGGTCTTGCCCGCGTCGATATGGGCCATGATACCGATATTTCTTATTTTATCGAGCGGAACGACCTCTTTTGTTTCTCGACCGTCTTTCGCATCTTTGCTCATACGTACTGATGCCGCTCGACTACCGGTAACACTTCCACATTCAAAGAACTAAAAGCGGAAATGCGCGAACGCCTTGTTCGCCTCCGCCATTTTATGCGTATCCATTTTCTTTCGAACGGCGCCGCCTTCATTTTTCGCCGCCTGCATGAACTCGTTGGCGAGTTTCTCCGCCATGCTTTTTTCCGACCGATCCTTGGCAAAGGTAATGAGCCATCGAATGGCCAGCGAAACCCGCCGCTCCGGCGCGACTTCTATCGGTACCTGATAATTGGCGCCGCCGATACGGCGGGACTTGACCTCGAGGACCGGCTTGACGTTATCAACCGCCTTCTTGAATATCACCATGGGATCCTGGCCGCCGGAACGCTCCCCGATTATCACCAGTGCATCATAGAACAAATGCTCCGCCAGACGCCGCTTTCCGCGCCGGATGATGTTATTCACGAACTGGGTGACCAGCGGACTCTTGAACTTGGGATCCGCAATAAAATCCTGTTTTTGCGCTTTTCGTCTTCTGGACATGGTTGTTTCCTACTTCTTTGGCTTCTTGACACCGTACTTGGAACGGCTCTGTTTACGATCGGTAACGCCCTGCGTATCGAGGGCCCCCCGTATGATATGG
The DNA here is from genome assembly GCA_016926315.1 of Chitinispirillaceae bacterium. The sequence goes on along the minus strand of JAFGOU010000386.1, from coordinate 4,156 downwards.
TAACGGACGCCGGGAACATCCTTGACGCGGCCGCCCCGTATCATGACGATGGAGTGTTCCTGGAGGTTGTGCCCTTCGCCCGGAATATAGGCGTTTACTTCGATATGATTGGTCAGTCTGACACGCGCCACTTTGCGCAACGCGGAGTTGGGTTTTTTGGGTGTTGTCGTAAACACCCGCGTACAAACGCCCCGCCGCTGAGGACACGACTGTAGGGCACCCGCCTTGCTGCGGTTTTTCAACTGCATACGCCCTTTACGGATAAGTTGACTTATTGTCGGCACTCGTATTCCTCCTAAAAAGATAGCCACCAAAAATAATACATTAAACAGTTATAATCAAATGTTTTATGACAAATACCCTATCTTTACAGCTCTTCGCCTAACTCTATGAAATTCTCGCCGGTTGCGACCTTTTCCCGCGGCGCCGACTCGATCTCGAGGTCCTTCACCTTGAGTTTCCGGTACATTCGTGAACCCGTCCCTGCAGGTATCAGGTTGCCCATGATCAGGTTTTCCTTGAGTCCATTGAGCGCATCGGTCTTCCCTTCGACCGCCGCCTTGGAGAGCACCTTGGTGGTCTCCTGAAAGGATGCCGCCGACAGGAACGATTCGGTCGTGATCGACGCCTTGGTGATGCCGAGCAGCATCGGCTTGAAGGTCGCCGGTTCGCCGCCTTCGGCGATCACGCGTTCATTCGCTTCGCGCAACCTTCTTTTATCAATGCTATCTCCCTCAAGAAAATCGGTGTCGCCCGTCTTTTCGATTTTTACCTTGCGCAGCATCTGACCGACAATGACCTCGACATGCTTGTCGTTGATCGTCACGCCCTGAAGACGATACACCGCCTGGATTTCGTTCAGGAGGTATCGCTGAACCGCGTTTTCCCCCATGATCCTGAGCACATCGTGCGGATCGATCGAACCCTCGGACAGCCGGTCGCCCGCCTTGACGCGGTCGCCTTCATGCACGCGCAGATGCTTGGACAGAGGAATGAGGTATTCGCGCGACTCGCCCTGTTCGTCTTTGATGGTAATACGCCGCTGCCCGCGCTCTGTCTCGCCGAATTCGACGATGCCGTCGACTTCCGCGACCACGGCGATGTCCTTCGGTTTGCGCGCTTCGAACAGCTCCGCCACACGCGGAAGACCGCCGGTAATGTCGCGGCTTTTCGCCGACTCGCGCGGCATCTTGACCAGGATATCTCCTTCGGCAACGGTCATGCCCCCCCTGACCTGCAGGTAGGAACCCATCGGAACCGCGATATTGGCAAGACGCTTGCTATTTTTGTCAAGTATCTGGATGTGCGGATGGAGCTTTCTCTCCCGGTGTTCCATGACCACAAGGTTCGTGATGCCGGAACGTTCGTCGTACAGTTCGCGAATGGTCTCTCCGTCAACCAGATCGGAAAACTCCACTGTTCCGGACCTCGTGGCAAGAATGACGTTGTTGTACGGGTCCCACTCGAACAACGCCGAACCCTTGTTTATTTTCTGACTATCGTTCACCTTGAGAAAAGAACCGTACGGTACGGGAAAACGGTACCGCTCGCGCTCTTCAGGGTCGATGATGGCCATTTCACCCGCGCGGTTCATGACCACCCTGCCGTTTTTATGCTCGACCGTTTCGACGTTTTCGAATTTGACGATACCGTCAATCTTCGATGTCTCCTTCGACTGGGCGATAAGACGCGAAGCCGTACCGCCGATATGAAACGTACGGAGCGTGAGCTGCGTACCCGGCTCACCAATACTCTGGGCCGCGACGATACCGACCGCTTCGCCAAGATCAACGATCTTACCCGTGGCAAGGTTACGGCCATAACAGCGGCGGCAGACACCCTGACGCGCATCGCAGGTCAACACCGAGCGGATCATCACGGATTCGATTCCGGAAAGTTCTATCTTTTTGGCGAGCGCCTCATCGATGAGCGTATTGACCGGACAGATAAGTTCTTCTGAAACCGGATCGTATACGTCCTCCTGGGTCACCCGGCCGAGCAGCCGCGCGGAGAGGGGTTCCATCATCTCGTCACCCTCGGACAGCGCGCTGATTTCGATTCCTTTTGACGTACCGCAGTCGTCATCGTACACCACGACGTCCTGCACCACGTCGACCAGACGACGCGTGAGATATCCGGCATCGGCCGTCTTGAGTGCCGTATCAGCAAGACCCTTACGGGCGCCATGCGTTGAAATGAAGTACTCCAGCACCGAAAGACCGTCCTTGAAATTGGAAATAATGGGATTTTCGATGATCTCGCCGACCGCTCCCGTAATTTTCTTCTGCGGTTTCTGCATGAGACCGCGCATACCGGCGAGCTGCTTGATCTGGTCCTTGCTTCCGCGCGCCTGCGAGTCCATCATGATATACACCGGGTTGAAACCGTCCTTGTCCCGGGTAAGGTGCTCGTGCATGAGATCGGCGACCGTGTTGGTGGTGTGGGTCCAGAGGTCGATGATCTTGTTGTACCGCTCCCCTTCGGTGATGATACCACGGTCGTACTGCTTGCGGATGCGGCTCACTTCTTCGAGGGTCTTTCCCACGATCTCCTTTTTCTCGTCGGGTACCACAAGGTCTTCGGCGCCGAACGTGATGCCGGCGCGCGTGGCATACTCATACCCCAGCGCCTTGACTTCGTCGAGGAAGATGCAGGTGATCCTGGTACCTTTCTGCTTGTATACCTCATGGACCATGGCCGAAACCCGTTTTTTATTCATCAGTTCATTGCAGAAAGCAACCCCCTCCGGGAATACCGAATTGAAGACAATCCTTCCCGCGGTTGTTTCAACGATCTTTCCGGCAAGCCTGACCTTTATTTTTGCATGCAGGTCGATCTGCCGGTCGTTGAGCGCAAGCTGCACCTCGTCGGGTCCGGTAAACGCCCGGCCTTCACCCCTGCGACCGCTCCCCATTTTCGTGAGGTAGTAGAGGCCCAGAACGATGTCCTGCGTCGGCGTCATGACCGGATGGCCCGAAGCCGGGGAGAGCAGATTGTTGGCCGAAAGCATAAGCAGGCGGCATTCAAGCTGCGATTCGAAAGACAGCGGCACATGAACCGCCATCTGGTCGCCGTCGAAGTCGGCGTTGAACGCCGTACACACAAGCGGATGGAGCCGGATCGCCTTCCCTTCGATAAGAACGGGAAAGAACGCCTGGATACCGAGACGGTGCAGGGTGGGCGCGCGATTGAGCAGCACCGGATGGTCCTTGATGACCTCCTCAAGAATGTCCCATACTTCGCTGCGCTCCTTTTCAACGAATTTTTTGGCGCTCTTGACCGTCTGGACAAAACCCTTCTCTTCGAGTTTTTGAATCACGAACGGTTTGAACAGCTCGAGCGCCATCATCTTGGGCAAACCGCACTGATGGATCTTGAGTTCGGGGCCGACCACGATCACGCTGCGGCCGGAATAATCGACGCGTTTGCCGAGCAGGTTCTGCCGAAAACGGCCTTGTTTCCCTTTAAGAAGATCCGACAGGCTCTTGAGCGGCCGCTTGCCCTCGCCTTTGACGGAAAAAGTCCGCCGGCCGTTGTCGAAGAGCGTGTCGACCGCCTCCTGCAGCATGCGCATTTCATTCCGCAGGATCACGTCGGGCGCCTTGATCTCAATGAGCTTACGCAGACGGTTGTTACGGTTGATGACCCGGCGGTAGAGATCGTTGAGATCGGAGGTCGCAAACCGGCCGCCTTCGAGCGGTACGAGCGGCCGCAGGTCCGGAGGAAGCACGGGCAGCACGCGGAGTACCATGTTTTCGGGTTTATTGCCGCTGCGCAGGAACGCCTCGGCGATACGCAGGCGCTTCAGATGCTCCTGGCGCCGCTGTTCCGATGACTCGATCTTTATTTTTGAGCGAAGATCGATGGAAAGTTCCTCTACGTCAAGCGTGGCGAGCATTTCGAGGACCGCTTCGCCGCCCATCTTGGCCACAAACTGTTTTCCCTGTTCTTCAAGCTCGATATATTCATCTTCGGAAATCAGCATCCCCCTGCGTATCCCCGTATTTCCCGGATCGATCATGACGTACGATTCGTAATACACGATCCGTTCCAGCACCGTATTGGGGAGCCCCAGGAGGTAGCTGACATGCGAAGGTACCGCCTTTAAGAACCAGATATGGACGATGGGCACCGCCAGTTCGATGTGCCCCATGCG
>JAFGOU010000385.1 GCA_016926315.1 Chitinispirillaceae bacterium | reverse complement strand
CCCCGGCGCCGGATCAGGATGCTGCCGCAGGAGGGACAGACCGTATTGGTCTCGCGCAAACCCACGTTTCCCTCATACACGAATGAAAGATGCCTGCGGGCGACCTGCGACAGGTCCGCGACGGTTTGCGGCGGCGTGGCGTCGATCGAGTACTTGTAGGTGGGGTAATAGCAGGAAAGGTGATAGGGGATGTTTCGGTCCAGGTCCGCCAGGAAGCGGGCCATCTGTTCGATTTCCGGCGGCGAATCATTTTTTCCGGGGATGACGAGGGTCGTCACCTCCAGCGCGATCCGGCCCGCGGCGAGCGCGATGAACCGCCTCACGCCTTCCAGCGTGCCCCCGATTTCCGTCCGGTAAAAACCGGGATCGAAGCTCTTCAGGTCGATGTTCGCGGCATCCAGGAATTCCAGAAGCTCGTTGGCCGGCGCCTCGGAAAGAAAGCCGTTGGAAACGAGCACATTTTTCATCCCGGCCTCGCGGACCAGCTTCGCGCAGTCCAGGAGGTATTCGAAGTGGATGAGCGGCTCCGAATAGGTGTAGGCGATGCCGAACGACCCGCGGTTTTTCGCCAGATTCACGAGGTCGGACGGCGAAAGAAAATCCGATACGGATGCGATGTTCTGTGAAATCGAATAGTTCTGGCAGAACGGACAGTGAAAATTACAGCCCCAGAAGCCGACGGAAAGGATCTGCGAACCGGGGTAAAAATGGTAGAGGGGTTTTTTTTCAATCGGGTCGACGGAGATCGAAGAAATCATTCCGTAATACGGCAGCAAAAGACGGTCTTTTTGCCGCACGCGCACCCGACAGCGCCCGCTTTTGCCGTCCGCGATCGCACAGGAATGGGGGCACAAGTCGCATATCAGTTTTCCGTTTTCGCGAACGGTGTAATATAACGCTTCTCGCATATGCGACATCGCATATACAGCTTAGCACGATTGCAGCGGTTCGTAAAGGGAATACGAAATAAAATACGGCCACGGAGGCACAGAGGACACAGAGGAGAAAAACATAAAAAGGCCTTTTTGATCATGATCCGAATTGACCGGTTGTTTTGCTTCCACGAACGTTCTCCACGACGCGGTCATTGATATCAGTCTATATTTCCTTCGACAAATTCCCGGTCCGGTTTGTTTTTGGATTTCCTCTCTTCTCCGTGGTCTCTGTGTCTCTGTGGCTTCTTGCGGCGCATTGACCCGCCAGCTGTTGTTTGACCCACACGCTCTGCCTGACAAAGCGTTCGGCGAACAGGCCCAGGAACAGGGATGTGACCGTGCCCACGAGGAGAAACGGCGGCGCGACGAGAAAGGCGCCGCGTCCCAAAAAGATGAAGCCGGCGACCGCGAGCTGGATTGCATTGCTTGCGAACGCCCCCGCGACGCTGATGCCGATCAGCGATACATGGCGCCCCAGCAGCCGGTCCAGGGCGAACATGGCGAGCCCGCTTGCGAATGTACCGCAGGCCGAAAGCACGAAGACATAGGAGAAGAGCGTGCCGAAAAGCAGGCCCTGGATGACGGTTTTGGCGGCGAGCAGCACGAGGTAGCGGCGGAAGGGCAGGACGCGCAGGCCGACCAGGAGGGCGAGGTTGGCGATCCCGATCCGGAGAAACGGGAGCGGTTTGGGAATGGCGTATTCTATGGAAGACAGAAATACGGAAAGCGCGGCGAGGAGCGCCGCGGGGTCCATCCTGTCAATAACTTTCCGCGTCATAACCAATCGCCGGTGTCCCCTCAATGGCGATAAAAACCTGGTTCGGCAGGCAGGCGATCCATCCGCCCCTGTCGCGGATGCGGCCCGCTTTCATGCAGGTCTTTTCCGGACAGGGGGAATCCAGGACAAAAACCGTTCCGTGCTCGATTCGCACCCTGGTAATCCCCAATGGCCCCGGGACCTCGATCTCCCGGTCCCGGTCCAGCGGGTAAAACCATTCGCGCGTCCCGCCCTGGATGCGCACGGATTCCGGCGCCCCTGTCTTGCCGTAGACAAAAAACGCGAGCGCTCCGGTTGCCGCCAGAACGCCCGCGATCAGGACAATGTCAAAAAGTTTTACAGCGACGCGGCTTCTCATGCGAGCGCCGCGAGCAGTTCCTTTGTCTTGTTTGCTTTTTCCCACGAAAATTGTTCCCTGCCGAAATGGCCGTAGGAAGCCGTCGCCTGGTAGATCGGTTTTTTCAAGTCGAGCGTGGTGATGATTCCTTTCGGTTTTAAATCAAAAACCCTGCGCACCGCCTGCTCGATTTTTTCCTCGCTGTATTTGCCGGTCCCGTAGGTGCAAATGTAGAGCGACACCGGTTCCGCGACGCCGATCGCATAGGCAATCTGGACCTCGCACTTGTCCGCGACACCGGAGGCGACCACGTTTTTCGCGACATAGCGCGCCATATAGGCCGCGGAACGGTCGACCTTGCTCGGGTCCTTGCCGGAGAAGGCGCCGCCGCCGTGGCTGGCCATGCCGCCGTAGGTGTCGACGATGATCTTGCGCCCGGTAAGGCCCGTGTCGCCGTGCGGTCCGCCGACGACGAAGCGTCCGGTCGGGTTGATATGGTAGACGGTCGTGCCGTTCAGCATGGCAGCGGGGATCGCCTTTTTGATGACCTCCTCGATCAGCGCCTCCTTCAGGGTCTCGTAGTTCACGTCCTCCGAGTGCTGGTGCGAAAGCACCACGGTCGGGACCTGCACGGGCTTGCCTTTTTCATAGCGGACCGTGACCTGGCACTTGCCGTCCGGCCGCAGGAAAGTCAGGATGTTCTTCTTGCGCGCCTCGGCCGCGTGCAGCATGATCTGGTGCGCGTAATAGATCGGGGCCGGCATGAGCTGCGGCGTGTCCCTGCAGGCGTAGCCGAACATCATGCCCTGATCGCCGGCGCCCTGCTCCTTGTGCAGGCCTTCGCCCTCGGTGACCCCCTGGGAGATGTCCGGCGACTGCCGGTGGATCGAATGGAGAACCGAACACGAATTGCAGTCGATCCCGAACGCCGGGTTGTTGTAGCCGATTTTCTCAAGCGTTTCCCGGGCCAGCTTCTGGTAGTCGATAACCGACTTGCTCGTGATTTCGCCGCCGATCACGACGAGCCCGGTGGTCGTGAACGTCTCGCACGCGACCCGCGAATCCGGATCGCCTTTGAGCGCCTCGTCCAGCACCGCGTCCGAAATCTGGTCGCAGACCTTGTCGGGGTGGCCTTCTCCGACCGACTCCGACGTGAAAATAAAATCTTCCCGATAAGCCAAACT
>JAFGOU010000384.1 GCA_016926315.1 Chitinispirillaceae bacterium | reverse complement strand
TCACCGCAAAATGACCAATGTTCCCATCCTTTTCTACTATAGCGGAAATCTGCATCCCACGTTACGCAGGCCCAGTCTAGCTCAAGATCCTGTTCATGGAACTCCGTGGCAACATCTTCAAGGTAATACGATGACCGAACATCTTCCTTGCCATCGAGAAACCAATGAATTGGATCCATCGGTGATTTCACATCAATTGCATGTGGCTTTAATCGCTGCTATCGAGAAAATTCTGCGGCACTGTCAATTGTGGAAGGAGGCGCCTAGGGCGCCGCCGGTCGTACCCACCGGGCCGCTTTTACCTGAAGGCCCGACACTTGACTACGCATTTTTCGGCCAGAACGGTGTATGATACATGCCGTTTTTTTCGCTTGAACTCAATGCCGCAGGGCCAGTATCTTCAGATTTGACAATAATCCGCCAGAGCACCTATATTTCCTGTGAAGTTGGTCGGTGCAAGGTCGGCGGAAGCGGGAGAAACACGAATATTTATATTCGGCGTAAATGGAAATATCCTATACACCAGCCCGCTCCAGAAAAAAGCAATTACCTATCAGCCGGTAATGGTGAAACATATCAGATGATTCTGAAACGCCGGAAAATCATCGTTTGCGCGGTTGCACTCTCCGTTTGTTCCGTTTGCCTGGCGCAGTACGTGCCGTTCTACCCTATAGAAGTGTATTTCAGCCCGGTTGGATATACCAACAATCTGCCCGGGTCCGCCCCGGACAAATACGCGACCTTTTCCGCGGTTAAAATCGTACTGGAAAAAGATCTTCCCGGCGGAAAGAGTATCGCCAATACGATGGGCTTTATCGGAACGATCGAACACTACAACGGGGTTACCCAGGCGCGAACCTATTACCCGCTCATGGCAAATCCGGTGGTGCGGTCCCATTTCTTTCTAACCGACATTTTCACCCTTGGCACGGAACTCAATGGTATTTATGAACAGTTTCCGGATTTCGATCCTTCAGGGAATACCCGCGCGTATGATAATTATAAGCTGCGGGTACGGCCGTTTTTTTATGTTATCCCGACACCCGCAAGCATCGTCAAATTCATGGCGACGCTTGGCGGGTGCCGTAATTCCGACAAAGCCGGGAAAGATTATGATTTTTATAAGTACGAACTGACGACCATCTGGCTGGGAAAATTCAATACGCGCTATTTTGTCGTGCCGTACGCCTTCAGCGATCGGTACTACAACCTTCCGGCCCGATCCGCGGATGGAACGGTAAACCTGCTCAACCCCAATCTCAGCGAACAGGGGTACGGCCTCACCCTGGGAGCCAGGCGGGGTTCTTTCAAATACGGATACTCGGAGGCCGCGATTGAATACGAGCGCAATTCCGATATCGTATTCAGCGCGAACAGTTACCATAAGCTGAAACTTACGTCGCGCTGGGAAAACCAGTACTTCACCGAACGGTATGGGTTCCTCATCATGTTCGACTATGTCCACTATGAATCCCGCAATGACATTTACACCTTTCCTGATCCCATCCGGCAGAACGAAAGGCTCGGTCAGGACGAAATGATAGGCGATGCGATGTTCATACTGAATATCAACCGGAACGTCAGTGTGCGGCCTGAATACATCATTATCAATAAAAGGTATTCCCACGGGTATACCTACAACAAGCACCGGTACGCGCTTAACCTGCATGTATGGTGGTAGGGCGCGCGACGGGAGGGATTATGATAACGATCGCAAAGAACGGCAAGAGGAAACGGTGCGGATTGTTCGTTTCCGGCGTCAGCCTGTTTCTCCTGTGTTTGTATGCACCGTCATCCGGCTGCGGCGGCGGGTATGTTCCTCTGCCGTACATACCAACCAGTTCCGGGAATATCAACACGCCCACGACCAGGGGATCGTTCTTTCTCATTGAAAAAGGTTCGGCAGGTGAGATGTTCGATATAAAGAAGCTGCAGCCGTTGTTCCGGAATATCCAGCAATCGGGCAACGACAGAAAGATCCATGCCGACCGCAAGAAGGTTCGCGCGGATTCCGGCAGTGTCGCGCGAAGCGACCGCGCCGGCCCAGACACGGCCCGGGCCGCACAGGCGACAACGCAAGGTGTACCGGTTCTCAACCTGCATTCCATTCATTAAATGACGGGAAAGGAACCGCAAATACCGCTCCTATGAAGACCCCGCTCTTTACCGCGTCACTGCTGCTCCCTTTCTGTCTGTTGATTTCAGCGCAGAATCCTGACACGGCAACTATTCCGCCCGTGGCACCGCAACCCTTCGCTGCTGACGCCGATTCCGGCGCGGTTTCCCTTCCCGCCGACACACCCGGCACAACGCTACTGGCGGCCGATTCCGGCGTGGTTCCCGCCGATTCCATTTCTCCGGCACCAGACACGGAGGACGCGTTTGTCAACCCGTTTGCCGGCGAAAGCACGCCCGCGGCCGACACAACCGATTACTCCTCAAACCCGTTCCACAACCCGGCAATGCACAAAACGGGTATTATGACCGGCATCGGAAGCAATAAGCCGCTTCTCGACCTGCTTCTTGACATATCCATGGGCTACAGCCTGTCGCGATTTTCAACCGGATCCCCGCTCTATTCTTCGCAGAGCAAGGGCGATCTTTTATTCAATATCGGCGTCATTTTTCCGATACAAGAGTTGTTTTACGTGGAAATTGCCTTCCGCAACACCCAAATCAAATACGGTATTTCGGATTCGACCGCCGACATGCAGGGTTCCTATTTCACGACCAGGGCCGAAGAGTCCATGAATTTCATTTCACTTCCGATCCACGTGGGCATGAAGTTCGATCGCGGCGTGGTGAGCCCTTATTGTTATGCCTCCTGCGAAGGAGCGCTTCTCACCGCCTCCCATCAGCTGGTGAAAAGAAAATCATACTCGTTCTTTCTGCCGGACAGCGCAGTGTACGTCATTTCGTCGGTTCAGGACGAGGAGACCACGGGAAAACGCGCGCGATATCAAGTTTTCGCGGGCGGCGGGATCGGCATTGAGATCAGCTACGGCTACGGGGTCGTCTACCTGGACGGCGGTATCCGGGCCGCTCTTCTGGAGACCGGGTACCGGGATTTCCCGCCATCCGAGACAGCGAGCGTTCTTATGGTTTTTCCGTTTTCGTTCGGACTGAGATTCTATTTATGATCGGGTATGGTTCGCCTTCATTTGCTGTCAACGACGGGCGAAGTCCGTCGGATTATCACACTCCCGGCGGATCGCGATGATCAAACTACGGCTTCTTGTGTTCATTCCGTTTCTGGCCGCGCTGTGCTATGGTCATGCCCATATATTCATTGAATACAAGGTACACTTCTGCGTGGACGATTCCGGACTCAAGGGTGTTTTTGTCAACTGGACCTTCGACCGGATGTTTACCGCCTTTATAAAAAAAGAATATGACGTGGACAAAAACAACGAACTGAACAAGAATGAGCAGGCCGCGTTATTCACGACAGCATTCAAGAGTCTGGAAAAAAACGATTATTTCGTGGTCATGTCCGTGAACGGCAGGAATCTGCCGGTCCCGGAGCCGCAGCGGTTCAGCGCCCGTATCATAAAGGAAACCGACATGGCTTCGTATACTTTTTACCTCCCCCTCGATATCCCATCCACAGAAGAGGCTCAATCTTTTGAAATCTATTTTTTCGATCCGGTCATTTATGTGGCCTTCACCACCTTTGAAAAAGATCTGGGGCTTCAGAACCTCTCAAAAAAAATCCAGGCGTCTCTCCAGATGAAAACCGTCAAACATGTAAACCGGCCGACGATCTCCTTCAGAGAAGGCTGATCCATGGACTCTTTTCCCGGGCATCGATCGGGTTTCCTCCTCGCGGCCGCGGCTCTGGCGCTCGTTTTCTCAATCGTCGCATCGCCCTTTGGCGCCGAGCCGGACACCGGAAACGAGCGCGCGGTCGAAACCTCATTCGACAATCCGTTCGAATCTTCCGAAGTAACCGGCATATCACGTGGGCAACCGGTCGCCGGCGATACCGCGCTCCCTGAACGCGAACAGGCGGGGCGTAACCCTTTTGGGGCATTGCACGGCTCCGCAAACGGGGAGCTAAAAACCAACGATCCGCCGTTCTGGTATCCGCTTGTGGTATGGCAGCGCGAAATGAATGAAAAGCTTTCCGCGACCATGAAAAGCCTCAAAGAGGATTTTTCGGTCTGGAGGGTATTGGTCATATTCCTCATTTCGCTCGTTTATGCCCTTGGCCACACGGCGGGTCCGGGTCACGGCAAGGTCCTTCTCGGAACGTTTTTCCTGACAAGCGACATCAAGCGCCGGCGGCGCGATGCGCTGACGGCCGGGATGATCGTTTCGCTGACCCATATCGGCATGGCCTTCCTGCTCAGCCTGATACTGTATCTGGTCCTCCATTCCCTCAGCATGGGTTCACAGCGAGACATGGCGGAACTATCGAAAAGGATCGGGGGCGTATTTGTCATTCTGACCGGACTGGCGCTCATGTTCATCACCCTGTTCCGCAACAAGATATCGTTTCTGTCACTTGAAAAAAAACGGGCCGAATTCGACAGGTATTCCCTGTATACGATAGCGGTTCTTGCCGGCATCGTCCCGTGCCCGCTGGCGTGGTTCGTGCTGGTATTTTCCATTTCTTTCAATATGTACCTGTACGGCATCATTTCCGTGCTTGGCATGGCCATTGGGGCGGCGCTTACCGTGGCGATTGCCAGTTACCTTTCGATCATCGGCAGGGACAAGGCAATGGGCATGATTTCCGCGGAAAAAATGACCACCATCGGTTTGTGGCTGCGTTTCGCGGGCGGGTGCATACTTGTAGGCATCGGCGCCGTGATGGTCATGCCAACGCAGTAGGGGGACCATGAAACCGTTTCGCGCAACCGACCATAAACCAGGCAGGCGACTATCCATCACCGACCGCTCCACCCCGTTGTAACATCGGCGTACCGCGCGTACCCGGTGCGGCGCCGGTCGTTTCTGCGCTTTTTCTTCGGTGTGCTCACGGTGCTTTGGTCAGGCGGTCTCCTGTGGGCGTTGAAACATTTTTTCTTTTTCAGTTCCCGGCAGACCGGATGCGTGATCGGCGCCCTTTCCCGGTATACGGAGGGCCGGATCGCGCACGATGAAAAGAACAGACTTTTAATCGGCCGGGACTCCCGGGGGCTGTTCGCGATGAGTGATGTGTGCACGCACCGCTCCTGTATGCTGCGGCTGGACAACGGGCGCCTGCGCTGCCCGTGCCACAACGCGGAGTTCGACTTCTACGGCAACCCAATAAAAGGTCCGGTCGAACGGCCGTTGGACCGGTATTATATTCATAAAAACGCGGATGGAACCCTGCGCGTTGATCCGGCAAAAACCGTGAACAGCGCTTTCCGCTATACGGAATGACCGTTGCCGCGATCGGCCCACGGCAACAACGTGTGACAGAAAGGTTTATGCCACGCACCCTGTATTTCTTCGCCCGCGATCTGCTGGTGTATTCTGCAATTACCGCCGTTCTCTCCGGTTTTTGTCTTGCGTGGTACTACGTTCCGCTCCCGGAAAGGGCGGGCCTTGCCGTCGATCATATCAAAGAATCGGTTTTTGCGGGTCGCATAATGGTTGACGTTCACGCCTTCTCGGCCGCGCTCACGCTCCTTATGGCGCTGGTGCTCTGCGGCATGTCGTTCTTTATTACAGCGGATTTCCGGACAAGGCTCACGGTTTTTCTCCTCGCCCTGCCGGTGTTGATTCTGGCCGTCGCCGCGAAAATAACCGGGCTTCTGCTCGCGCTCCATCCGGAAGCGGTGTCGCTCTATAAATCTTTTATCTCCCGTATGCCGGAATTGCCGGCTCCGGAACTTTTTGACACAGCCGTCCTCCCGTTTGTAAGGGCGTTCCTGATCCATGCGATGATCATTCCCGTCCTGACCGCCGGTTTTTTATGGCTTTTGATCAGACGGCCGGCGCTTTTTACCGGAGCAAGAAACCGGGACCCGATCGTGCGTCACCCGGCGCGGTTCGCGGGATTTACGACACTGCTTGTTATGATTTCCATTTTTTTCGGACGATATATTTTCCCATGACCAAACGGGCATTCATTGGCGCGCTGCTTTCCTTTGCGGGATTCTGGTTTGTTTTTCCTTCCGGCAAGGTCACCGGCCTTTTCAACCGGATCCGCACCAGGCCGCTTTCCGGGCACGAGATGAAAACACTGGCGCTTGCGGCAGAGGGTGTTTTTCCGGGCGACACCGAACCCGGAGCGCTCGCGCTCGGTATTGAAAGTTATTATGCCGGCCAGGAATGCTCGCCATACTTCCGGCAGCGGTACCTTCAACCGCTCCGGCGTCTCATCAAATGCCTGGACGCGCTTGCGAAGCGGTCCGGAGCCGACACGTTTGCGTCCACGGCTCCGGACAAGCGCGAAGAACTGCTTGGCGCCGTTGCGTCAGACAGTGCGGAACCGGAGTGGCCCGGTTCAACGAACGATTTCAATCTGCTCGTCGATGTGACCCTTGAAGGATGTTTTTCCGCGCCGTGCCATGGCGGAAACAGCGGCGGCGCTGCCTGGCGGCTCAACGGCGATACCTTTAAAAGGGAATGGTTGAATGCCTGACCCCCTGTACGATATCTGTATCATAGGCAGCGGCGCGGGCGGCGCTCCGGCGGCCGCTCACCTCGCCGGCAAAGGCCTGCGCATCGCCCTTTTGGAACGGGGTCCGCATTTCGACGACCGACGGCTCGGCAAGGACGAACTGACCGTTTGCCGCATGCCCCTCTTGCGTCCCGACGACGAGCACGGCGCGAGGGAGATCGTGTATGGAAGCGCACCGCCGATGCGCGCCGCCCATCTCTGGACCGGCTCCTGCGTGGGCGGCGGCACCAGGGTCATGTCGGGATTTTTTTTCCGGATGCAGGAGGAGGATTTTCGGCCGCAAAGCAATTTCGGAAAATTGGCCGGCGCTACGCACAAGGACTGGCCCATTACCCTGGCCGATCTGGAACCGTTCTACAACCAGATCGAGCGGGATATCGGCATCAGCGGTTCGTCGTACGGCGCGGCCGCAGGCCTACCCGCGGCCGCGCCCCTCAAGGAACACCCGGTAAGCGGATGTATCGACGCCGCCTGCCGCACCCTGGGCTATCATGCGATAACCACCCCCCGCGCCGTGCTCGCGCAGGAGATAAGCGGCCGCGGTCCCTGCAGCTACTCCGGTTTATGCGGCTCGTACCCCTGCCTGACCGGCGCCAAGGCGAGCACCCATATCACGTACCTCCGCCGCGCGGCCGAAACCGGCAGACTCACCCTGCTGCCGCAACACTGCGCATACCATCTTGAATCCGCCGGGGACCGGCTGACCGGCGTCCGCTTCTTCGGCCCGGATAACATAAGCGCGCAGATAAGGGCCAGAATGTTCATTCTGGCCTGCAGCAGCATAGAAACCGCCCGGCTTCTGCTCAATTCCCCTGCTGAAAAACACCGGGAAGGCTTGGCAAACAGCTCCGGGGAGGTGGGAAAAAACCTCACATTCACCATGCCGTGCGAGGTCACGGGTTTTTTCAAAAAAGAGCGGTTTCCGGCGCCGGTCGACGGAGTTTCACCTTTTGTCCAGAGAAGCATCCAGGACCTGCACACGCTCGAAAACGGCGGCCTCACCTACCGGCGCGGCGGCACGGTCGTATTCCTGTTCCCGCATCCCAATCCCATACAGCGCATGATCTCGCTGTCGCACGGCGGCGCCGGACGCATCTGGGGTGTGCGGCTCAGGGAGCGAGCGAAGAAATTTTTTTCGTATCGCCATCTCCTATCCGACAGTTTCATCGAGTATCTTCCGAATCCGCAGACCCGTGTCACGCTTTCCCGCTCGGTGAGGGATTTCTGGGGCATCCCGGCCGCCCGGGTTCAGGTGCAGCCGCATGAGGAAAATGTCAGCGCGGCCCGGATAATGGCGGAAAGGCTCATTGATCTGTACCGGGAAATGGGTGCAATAGGCGCAGATTACCATCCGAACCCGTTCACCGCCGGCGAGCTCCAACAGGGAACCTGCCGGTTCGGGGACGACCCGAAAACATCGGTGCTCGACCGGTTCTGCCGGTCGCACGATATAAAAAACCTATTCGTCACCGACGGCAGCTTCATGCCGTCGGGTCTGCCCGTTCCCTCGACCTTCACGATCATGGCAAACTCGCTCAGGGTTGCCGAGTATATATACCGTAACGTATAGGAGTCGCGCGCGTGAAACTGACCCGTGGGTATATTCGTGAGAGCAATCAACTCGCCCGGGCGGCGCACATCGTCTCCGGATGCTGCGTTCTGGCCTATCTCGGCTGTAACG
>JAFGOU010000383.1 GCA_016926315.1 Chitinispirillaceae bacterium | reverse complement strand
TTCAACAAGATGGACCGGAAGCTGTTCAGCTACAACATAGGCGCCTATAATAATACCAATGTCTACATGGATATTTTTGCGCTCGCCGCCCCTTACCACCTCATCGATACGCTTGACTCCATGTCGGTGAACGAGACCTGGCGCCTGATCCAGGACACGTCGTTGGCGCGATCGAGAGGATACGTCAGCCTCCTCGGGACCAAAGGCATTACCATTCCGCCGCGCCGCAGCGTCAATGCGGATACCATTGTACTCAACGACTGGCAGATCAGCCAGATACTCAGGTCCGACACCTGCGGCTGGCGCTGGCAGGCGCGGTTCCTGCCGAAACCTTCCGACGCCCTGCACGACACCGACTACATCAAGATCACTTCGTGGATGCATCTCGAGGGCGACAACAACATGGATTCGCTCCTGATCTGGAAAAACGACAAATAACGTATGAATAAATTATATAGAGAGGTTTGCGCATGAAAACTCTGATTCGAGGTGCACTAGCAACCGTTGTCGCGTGCTTCGGGACGTTGTATGCGTTGGACCACAACCCGATCAGCGCGGGAAATACCCAGGGCCGTAACGAACTCGGACGCGCGTGTGAAGCGCCGTTTCACAACCCGGCGCTTCTCGGCGTCGAGCGTGCGCCGCGCGGCGGACTCATGATCGGCCCGATCTCCGATATCGGCGTGGGGATGTGGAGCGACAAGCTCACGCTGTCGCCGTTCAACCGGTACTGGGTCGACAGTACAAGGGAGCTGTCGGCGCTCCTCTCGAAGATATTGAAGAACAGTTTTAAAATCGATGACGACCTTTCCACCGAGGAGGTTTCCGAGAAACTGACCAAAGGGTTTGACGGCGGGTTTAACGTGTACACCGGCGTCCGCTATACCCTGTTCAATATCGCCCATCGCCGGGTTGCGTTCGACATCACCACCCATGTCGACGAGCAGGTGCGCATTCCTGAAGGGCCGCTCTATGCGATTTTTTCAGAAACCGACGGCCTTCTGCGCGGCAATACCCTCGATTTTTCGAATTTCAAGCAGGACGGCCTCTGGGCCACGGATTTTACCTTTAATTTCGGTCTGCCGGTCTCCATTCCGGCGCTTCACAATTTTTTCAAGCTCCGCTATGGCGCAGGCGGTATCGGGCTGAAATATGTTGCAGGCCACTCGGTGCTCCATTCGACCATGAAGAATGGAAAGCTTACCTATAATGAGGTAACCGAAGCGCTTGAAATGGACGGCGACCTGACCATCCGTACCGCGGGTACCGGCCTGCACGGCCCGTGGAAAATGGAAAATCCGTTCAAGGATCGGGTAATTCCCGAGATCACCGGTCATGGCGCCGGATTTGACATCGGCGGTATCCTGTACGATGACAAGGGGACCCTCAGCCTGAACTTCCAGAATATCGGGGTTGTTTTCTGGCTTCACGGCGTAAAAGAGGTGACCTATAAAATTTCAAAGGACGATCTCACTGCCTACGATATCATCCAGGCGATTGACCAGGTCGGCAAGAGTGGCGACAGCGTCCTGCTCAGGGTATTCAACCGTAACGAGAATGAATTTATATCCGGTTCCAGCGATACGCTCAAGGACGCCAACGGTTTTACCACGGTTTTGCCCATCAACTTCAATTTCGGATACGCCAGGACCTGGGATCTCAAGCATAAACGCAAGCGGTATCTCGCCGACTACGTGAATGCCAATGCCAATTACCAGCAGGCGCTGGCCCCGGGAGCGGGAACCTCGTTCTGGCCGCGGCTCTCTTTCGGCGGCGAGGTCGGCACGTTGTACGGGACGCTTCCGCTTCGGGCCGGCTATGTTCTTGGCGGACCAGAAAGGCTGGCTTCGGCCGCCGGCGCCACCTTCAACTTCCGCTATTTTACCATCAGCGGCTCTTACAAGGCGCTGGGCCATCTTTTATTCTGGCCGCGGCGCGGTATGGAACTTGCCGCCGGGCTATGCATCAACTGGGGAATGGGTATCGACAGCGACAAGGACGGGATTCCTGACCACAAGGACAAGTGCCCGTACGAACCCGAGGACCCGGACGGGTTCGAGGACGAGGACGGCTGCCCTGATTACGACAACGACAAAGACGGCATTCTTGACGTGAATGACAAGTGTCCGAACGATCCCGAAGACAAGGACGGGTTTGAGGATGAGGACGGTTGCCCGGACTATGACAATGACTTCGACGGCATTCCGGATTCGACGGACAAGTGTCCGAACGAGCCTGAAGACCGCGACCAGTTCCAGGACGAAGACGGCTGCCCGGACTATGACAACGATGGCGATAACATTCCGGATTCTCTGGACAAATGTCCGAACGTTCCGGAGGACATCGACCTGTTCGAGGACCAGGACGGCTGCCCGGACTATGACAATGACAAGGACGGCATCCCGGATTCGCTCGACCGTTGCATAAACGAACCTGAAAACTTCAACGGATTCAGGGACGAAGACGGCTGCCCGGACACCCTGGTGCGGCCGAGCGAGAAGGAGGTCAGGATACTCAATACCAAGCTGCGCGATATCAACTTCAAGACCGCCAGCGCGGAATTGCTGCCTGCTTCCCATGCCGCACTCGATTTTATCGTCGGGTTCCTCAAGCAGTATCAGGACCTGCGATACGAGATCCAGGGCCATACCGACAGCAGGGGCGAAGACGACTATAACCTGCTGCTTTCCGCGGCCCGTGCTGCGACCGTACGGGCGTACCTGCTGAACAAGGGCATTCCCGATGCCAACCTGATCGCCATCGGGTACGGCGAAGGCAGGCCGATTGCCGACAACAAGACGGCAAAAGGCAGGGCCAAGAACCGGCGCGTTGAGTTCCGGTTCATCGAAACGCAGCAGGACTACCAGACGCTCAAGGCCCAGGAGGAGGTGTTCCGGCAGCAGATACGGGACGCCAAGATCAAGGGGGCAGAATACTGACCTGATTCTCCTTCCTGAAAAAAAAACAAAAGGGTGGGGTGATTTTCGCCTCACCCTTTTGTATTTTTAAAGCTATTATGCCACGACCACCAACCCTGACTGCTTTCTCCAGGAATCGTATTCGTTGTTTCGCTTCTTTCACCGTGACGCCATATGACGGGGAACGGCGCGTCAGACAGGGTGGGCTTCGCACGATCTCCCTGCTGCTTGTTGCCGCCGCCGCAATCGGAATCGCGGCGCCATCGGCCGCTGCAACCCCCGCTACCGTCGCGCCGGCCAGGGAGAAAGCCACCTACCTCGCCAAGGATTACATCGATTCCACCGTGCACCGCGCCATATTCATCATTAACGACGCCGCCAGCACCGCGGGCGTCGGTTTCAGAACCAAGGAGAGCCTGGATGAGGCGTGGCGCATGGCGCGGAGGATCAAAGCCGAGGCGAAGGGAGACCCGAACGAGCGGTACGCATTCTGGAAAGTCAATGAACTCGAGTGGCTCATCCGGCTCGAGGAGCGCGACCTGGTCATGCAGAGGATGAAAGAGGGCGAAGCGACCGTCAACAAGATCATTGCCGAGTATAATGCCGAAGTCGGGAAAGCGCGCCCTGATTTCAAGAACCTGACGCGCATGCACACGCGCATGCTGGAGTTCGATACACGGCAGGCAAACGCCATGGCAAGCTCCATCAACAACCGGATCAAGACCTTGTCGCGCGAAGCGGTGCTCGGTCTTGAAAAGGCGCTGCTTTCACGCAACAGCCCCCTGGTCGACCGGGAGTACAAGTATCTTCTCCGCAACCGGCCGTATCTTGCCATTTCCGAAAAGACCTTCGACGACCTGGAATCCCGCGCATCCGCCTGCGCCCGCGCGCAGGACGAACTTCCTACGGTAAAGACCGAGATCGACAAGGCGCGGCATCTGGTGGAAAAGGTACAGCTCTCAGGGGCGCGTTCCATGCTCGCCTTTGCCCAGTACCGCCTGTCGGACATCAGAAGCTTCATTCCCGGGCAGGATGCCTCGCGCCTGCAGGTGGGGATCGGCGATGTCGAGCGGGAGCTTGGCAGGAAGGAGGACTCGCTCATCGGGGTGAATCTCGATATCCTCGGTAAAAAGGGCGTTGAGGCGGCCAATGAGTATCTCCAGCGCGTGGTTCGCGAAAAAGGGGTATGCCGCGCCAAGGCGGCCCGGGTCGACCAGGCGATTCTTGACGTGGGATCTCCTGTTGAAAAAAGCAGGATATCACAGGAAATCGACGAGGTGGCGTCTGCGACCGAACGGACGCCTGAAAATGACATTATCGAAGAGATGCGCGCCAAGGCGATGAAAAAGGCGCAGAAAAAGCTCGACAGCATCAGGGCGGTTGATGAAGCCCGGGCCCGCAGGGAGCAGAAACAGCGCGACAGGCTTGAGGCGGCGGCGCGAAAGGCCGCCACCGAGGACTACCGGAAAAACAAGGACCTCTCGGTGCGGACCGCGTCAAAAATTTATGACCTCATTGAAAAGAAAAAGGCGCGTGTCGCGTTTGATCTGTTCCTGAGCAAGCAGAAGATTCTACAGCAGTATCTCGCCCCGGATGCCTATGCCATGATCGAGACGACCGTGAAGGAGACGAGTAATCCGGACTGGAACAGCGGGGGAGACGAGATTTTTTATCTTACGCCGGTTGCCGAGACCGGTTCCGGGGCCGGCGCGGCGTCTCTGACGGACGGAAACAGGGAAAAGGCGATGGCGACCGTCGTTGAGATCTATGAAATGCTCGACCGCAGCGAGAAGGCCGAAGCCCAGGGGCGGTTTGACCGAGAGAAAGACTTTCTCAAGAGGTACCTCGACAAAGAGGCGTTTGATATGATCAAATTAACCGTGGCGCATCTGGGACGTTGAGCATGGACGCTGTTTTCGCGACCTGCGGCGAGGAATCGGTATGAAAGAGTATCTTGCCGGCCGTATCGCCGGACACCTGAAAACCCGCCTTTCGCCAAAAGATATCGAACGTATGCTCGAAACCCCGCCGCAGGAATCGCTCGGCGATTTCGCGTTTCCCTGTTTTCCCCTCGCGCGGTCGCTGCGGAAAAATCCGGCCGTTATCGCAGGAGAGATCAGGCAGGCGCTGGCCGGCGACCCGGCGATCGAAAGGATCGAGGTCGTATCGGGCTATTGCAATTTTTTCCTCAACCGGCAGGCGCTGGCCCGGAAAACGCTGGACCTGACCGCGGATGAATCATTCGGTAGACCGTCCGTCAGCCGCCGGGTCGTCGTTGAATTCGCCTCGCCGAATTCCAACAAACCGCTGCACCTCGGACATTTGCGCAACCTCTCGATCGGCGAGAGCGTCGCGCGGATACTTGCCTTCTGCGGAAACAGCGTGGTGCGCACCTCGATCAACAACGACCGGGGCGTACATATTTGCAAATCCATGCTCGCGTACGCCGAACTCGGAAAGGGCACAACCCCGCAGAAGGAGGGAAGGAAATCCGACCATTTCGTGGGCGACTACTATGTGCTCTTCAGCAGGAAAGCGGCGGAGGACGAGGCGTGGAACGAGCGGGCGCAGGAGATGCTTCGCAAGTGGGAGGCGCACGACTCCCCGACCGTGGAGCTCTGGAAAACCATGAATACCTGGGCGTTCGAGGGCTTTGCCGCCACCTACAGGCTCTTCGGCATTGCTTTTGACAAGGAATATTTCGAGAGTGAAATCTATAAAAGCGGTAAAGAGATCATTCTCGACGGTCTCGAAAAGGGTATTTTCAAGAAACGGGAAGACGGCGCCGTCATCGCCGACCTTTCGGAAGAGAACATGGGCGACAAGGTGCTGCTGCGTCCCGACGGCACGTCGGTCTATATCGTGCAGGACCTCTACCTCGCCGTGCTCAAGGACCGTGAATTTCCCTACGACCTTTCGCTCTATGTCGTCGGCAACGAGCAGGAATACCATTTTGCCGTGCTCAAGGCGCTATTCACGAAACTCGGGTACCCGCTTGCCGGCAGGATCGCGCATCTGTCCTATGGCATGGTCGAGCTTCCCGAAGGAAAGATGAAGTCGCGCGAGGGGACCGTCGTCGACGCCGACGACCTGATTAGCGATACGCAGGAGCTGGCAAAGACTGAGGTCAGGGAGCGGTATGCGATTTCACCCGAAGCCATTGACGAACGGAGTCTCAAAATCGCCCTTGCCGCGATCAAGTATCAGCTCCTGCGGGTCGACATCGCCAAGAACATGGTATTCGACCCGAAAAAAGCCATCGCGTTCGAAGGAGACACCGGCCCCTACCTCCTGTACAGCTACGCGCGCGCCTCCTCGATATTGCGCAAGGCCGGCACCATGCCGGTCCCCGAGATCGGCACGCTCGAGCCGGGCGAAATCAGGCTCCTGAAAAAATTGGGCGGTTTCCCGGACGCCCTGCAGGGCGCATACGAAAAGTTTTCACCCTCCCTTATCGCCGCCTACGGTTTCGAACTCGCCCAGGCGTTCAACGAGTTCTACCATTCCTGCCCGGTAATCGGCAGCGACACGGCCGGCTTCAGGCTCGCGCTCGTTGAACGGTTCAGAACCGTGCTGAAGAGATGCCTGTGGCTTCTCGGAATTGAAGAGATCGAAGAGATGTGACCGGCGCCACCCCGGTCTGCTCCCGCCTTTGCCGCCGATGCGAAAGAGCAGGGGAAGGGGAGCGGTCATGAGAGGATCTCCGAACAGCCGTTATCGCGGCACATACTCGAACCAGTCGAAATCCGCGGGCACCGTACAGGATTCGCCGTTCCCCGAAGCGTACATGCCGATAACCGCTCCGGTAAATGCGCCGGTTGATTCCGGGTTGATCCCGTGCGCGCCCAGGACGGCGATCCGTGAGTACGATACCGCGTCGAGTGAATAGGAGAATGCATAGTCCACCGCGCCGCTTTCAATCTGCAGGATGCATGCGGTATCCCCGATGATTGCGCTGCCAACGATAACGGCGCTATCATTGCGGCAGGAACGGACCATAATTTCATTTCTCCCGTTTTGTTTGCTCACGGTCAGGTCATAATGCGCACGTTCGTTGACCCTGATGGTCAGGCCGGCCTCCTCACCCGCCCTTTGCGGAGCGAATGAGAGGCAGGCGCGCGCGGTCATGGCGAAATGCTGCTGCCTTCTGCCGACAAAGGCGGGTGCGTCCTGGTCGCTTAACGTGGTCCTGTTTCCGCGGAGCCGCAGCCACCCCGGACGCTCGGTAAGAGAATAACTCCCGGGCGCGGGGTTCCGCACAAAACAGTAGCAGAGCGGCAATCGGGATACGTCGAACTGCTCGCGAATAAGAGGTTCGGGATTTATTGACAATGGAGGAAGCGGGCCCTTCATGGCAAGGCCGACCCGTCCGTTGTCGCCGAAGACCGGCCACCCTTTATTCCAGGTTACCGGGGTTAAAAAGGTCTCCCGTCCAAGCATGGAAAGTCCGTTGTTCAGGTAACGCATGCCGAGGAACACCGCCCACCATCGGCCGTTTTGGTCCTGGAACAGGTCCGCGTGTCCGGTACACTGGATCGGTTCCGCGGTGTTCCGGTGGGATAAAATGGGGTTTGCCGGGCAGCCGACGAACGGACCGCCTGGAAATCCGCTTGCCGCAATGATCTCCTGGTGGTGCGCACCCGTACCCCCGGTCGCGGCCATCAGATAGTAGCAGCGGTTGATTTTATAGAGATGCGGTCCCTCGGTCCATACCTCTCCGGCGCCTTCCCACAGAAACCGTTTTTCGCCGATCAGCCGGCCTGAAGCGACGTCGATTTCGTATTGAATGATATGCGATCCCCGGTTGCTCCCTTCCTGTGACGTATAATAGCAGCGGCCGTCATCATCGAAAAAGAGCGAGGGATCGAATCCCGCCTCGCTTATATAAAAAGGATCCGACCAGGGTCCGGCCGGGTCTTTGGCGGTTACGAAAAAGTTTCCACGGCCTCCTGCATCCGTGGTAACGACATAGAAGACGCCTTCATGGAAGCGCAGGGTCGGAGCGCCGATGCCGGCCGAGCTCTTCCTTTTCGAAACATCAAGCTGCCGGTTTGTGGTCAGGCAATGGCCTATCTGACGCCAGTTGACTAGGTCGCGGCTGTGAAAAACAGGGATGCCGGGAAAATATTCAAACGAGCTGTTGACGAGATAGTAATCATCACCCGCCCTGCATACGCTGGGGTCAGGGTAACATCCCGGGATAACCGGGTTGCGGTAGCTCACCCCCCCCTCCGGGAGGGTATCTGAAAAGGAGGCGTCGGGCTCGAATGTTGATCCGGTATAATCGGAAAGCAGGTCGGTGCAGCCTGAAAAGATCCAGAGCAGGAGGGCGAGGAGCGGGTATCCCGGTGATTTTTGCATAATCGACTCCGCTCCAATGGAGCGGCTTTGCAGAAGCGAACGATAAAATCCCCTGTTCCGGAAAAAAGGGATCCGATCATTTCCCCCGCGCTGATGCGGAATCGTAATGGCCGTTTGAGGGATTTCCCAAACGGATACTAAAATATATATTCCCCGTGAGATTGCTTATTTGCTTCCAAGGATGAATATGCGGATACCCGTCACCGGACTCTTTCCCCTGCTGATCTTCCCCCTCGCGCTTTCCGCCGGTGATTTCTCCCTGGCACTGGAGGGGAATGTCGCCGCCGACCTGTATAAGACCGACTATTTCGCAGGCATCTCCCCTGCCTTCTGTTTCCGATTCAAGGAACATCACGAGGTGCTCGTCGCCCTGCCGCTGCGCTGCCGGGGCGAGGCGTATTTCCGCAGGGACTACCTGCTGCATACGCAGTTCAATTCCATCGGCCTCGACATCGCCTGGTTCAGCGCACTTTTTACCGGGAAAAGAACAGACATTTTCTGGGGACCCGATGTTTATTTCAACTATGGCTTTCCTCCCATGACCTGGCGCACCATTGGAAGCGAGACGGCAAGGCAGGAGTACTCCCGGTATCTGGTCCACAGCGGGGGGATCACCTGGCCGGTGCGTTTCGATTTCCGCTTTGGAAAACGCTGGGAGGTGCGGTTGACCGAGCGACTATTCGGCATGCAACTCGATGCGCGCTGGGTGGAAGGCTACAGCAGTACGATCAGGCTTGAGGCAGGGCTGAAACCCATGCTCTCGCCGACCGTGGCGGTTATCGCGCATTTCTAAGGCCAAAAGGGCCGCCTTTTCCCGCAGCCTGGCGAGTTCCGCTGTCGCCTCCTAGCCGACCTGGACGGCGATCTCCCGTCATGCTTCACCTGACGATGCCCGTGCGCCCATTCAACGGGAATTCCCCAGTGTATCGGAAATTCAGTTATTTTATCGTAAGATGGAAAAATGGTTGTACGGCGGCTTTGCGGCATAAGCGTCTGTCGCTCGGCTTTCAGCGTATATTTTCATTATACAGGTTCCACATGCCTTTCAAGACTTCACGGAAAGGCAGGCGCGCCATTGGCGCGACACTATGTAAGGATATCGATATAAGGCGTTTTTTCAGCGGATCGACAATAGTTTGTCGTTCAAAACGCCCTAAGCACCTACAGGAGCGGATCAGGATCATGAACGAATCCCAATCAGGCACCATATTCGACATAAAGCGGTTTTCGATCAACGACGGCCCCGGCATTCGCACCACGGTGTTTTTCAAGGGGTGTCCGCTCAGGTGCGTCTGGTGTCATAATCCCGAGGGGTTGTCGGACAGGCCGCAGGTATTCTGGGAGGAGCGGCGCTGCATGGGAGACCGGCATCAGTGCGCTGTTTCCTGCCCCAAGGGCGCACTGCACCGGACTGACAGCGGCTGGGTCATTGACGGAGATACCTGCGACCTGTGCGAAGAGTGTGCCCGGCAGTGTCCTACGGAAGCGTTCCGGCTTATCGGGCGCCGCATGGATGCAGACGATGTGGTGGCCGCGGTCATCAAGGACCGTGTTTTTTTCGATACCTCCGGCGGCGGGGTCACTTTTTCCGGCGGTGAGCCGCTGATGCAGCACCGGTTTCTCAAGGTTTTGCTGGCCAGGTGCAAGGAGGCCGGGATCCATACTGCGGTGGATACGTGTGGGTATGCGTCATGGAAGGTCATGGCGCCGCTTTTACCGGCAACCGATCTTTTCCTCTATGATATCAAGCTGGTGGATGATGCGGCGCATAAAAGGTATACCGGCGTATCGAACAGGACCATTTTGGAGAACCTGAAGAGACTGGCCGAGGGGCATAAAGAGGTTTTAATCCGCATTCCTCTGATTCCTGGCATTGTTGCGTCAGAGCGAAATATATTTGATAGTATTGCCTTATTGAAAGGCCTGCCGGGTTTGAAGAACGTTTCCCTGCTGAATTTTCACCAGGGCGGCAGGCAGAAGTACCATCGAAGCGGTCTGGATTATCCGGTAAGCGACATGGTCCCGCTGGGAGACGATGCGGTGGCGGCCATTGTGCACGAATTCAGGAAAAACGGTTTTTCCGTCACACTGGGGGAGTGAATATGACAACAGAACGGATCAAGAAGTTGCGCGAGCAGTCGGTGAATACGCCGCCGAGTGTTTCAGCGGAACGGGCCGAACTGCTGACCGCCTTTTATAAGAGCGGCAACGCGGCCAATCTTTCCGAGCCGGTTAAACGCGCCATGGCGTTTAAACACCTTATGGAGCATAAAACCGTGTATATCGGCGAGGGCGAGCTGGTGGTGGGCGAGCGCGGACACGCTCCCCGCGCGGTCCCGACCTATCCGGAGATCACGATACACAGCCTGAAAGATCTTGACATGCTCAATTCGCGGGAAAAAACGCCCTATGTGGTGGATAAAAAGACCCGCGAGCGGTACGAGCAGACGATCATTCCGTTCTGGCAGGGTAAATCCCTGCGCGAACGGCTGTTTTCTCTTCTTCCCGACGAGTGGAAAGCTGCCTATGAAGCGGGTATTTTCACTGAATTCATGGAGCAGCGCGCTCCAGGCCATACGGTCCTTGACGGAAAGATCTACCGGAAAGGGTTCCGCGATTTCATCCGTGACATGGAATCAGCCATGTGCGCCATCGACTGGGTGAACGATCCGCAGGCGTTCATGAGAAACGAGGAACTGAAAGGAATGAAGATCTCGGCGCGGGCACTCATCAGGTTTGCGGAGCGTTACGCGGAAACCGCGGAAACCCTGGCGCACGGCGAGAGCGACCCGCTGCGTAAAAAGGAGCTGGAACGCATCGCTGCAAACTGCCGGCGCGTACCTGCGGAAGCGCCCCGCGATTTCTGGGAGGCGGTCCAGTACTACTGGTTCGTGCACCTCGGCGTCGTCACGGAATTCAACACCTGGGACTCGTTCAACCCGGGCAGGCTCGACCAGCACCTGCTGCCGTTTTACGAGAAGGCGCTTGCGGAGGAGGCGTTTACACGGGACCGGATGAAGGAGATACTCCACGCCCTCTGGATAAAGTTCAACAACCAGCCGGTGCCGCCAAAGGTGGGTGTGACCGCCGAGGAGAGCGGCACCTATACCGATTTTGCGCTTATCAACGTCGGCGGCGTAAAACCCGACGGCTCCAACGCGGTCAATGACATGACCTATATGATCCTCGACGTGGTCGAGGAGATGCGGCTCCTGCAGCCGAGCTCAATGGTGCAGGTGAGCAAGAAAAATCCGGACGCGTTCATCAGGCGCGCGCTGCAGATCATCAAGACCGGTTACGGCCAGCCGTCGGTGTTCAATACCGACGCGATCATCCAGGAGATGCTGCGCATGGGGAAAACGCTCGAGGATGCACGCGAAGGCGGGGCCAGCGGCTGCGTGGAGACCGGCGCGTTCGGCAAGGAGGCCTATATCCTTACCGGTTATTTCAACCTCCCGAAGCTACTCGAAATAACCATGAATGACGGCGTTGACATGCGTACCGGAAAAAAGATCGGGCTCCAGACCGGCGGCGCGTCGTCATTCGGCACGTTCGACGAATTGTTGTCGGCCTACAGGAAACAGCTCGACTATTTTGCCGGAATCAAGATCCGGGGCAGCAACCTGATCGAACGGGTATATGCCGAATTCATGCCCGCACCCTTTCTTTCGATACTTATCGATGACTGCATCGCCCGGGGCAGGGACTATCACAACGGCGGGGCCCGGTATAACACCTCGTACGTGCAGGGCGTTGGCATCGGAACGATTACCGATTGCCTTTCATCAATTAAGCAGAATGTGTATGACGAGAAACGGATAAGCCTGACCGCGTTGCGCGACCTGCTCAAGGCTGACTTCGGCACGAATGAGGAGCTGCACCAGGTGTTCCTGAACAAGACGCCGAAGTGGGGAAATGACGATGACCGTGCCGATGACCTGGCCAGGGCCGTGTTCGAGATCTATTACGGCGCCTTCAACGGCAGGCCGAACACCAGGGGTGGTTCCTATCGGATACTGCTCCTGCCCACCACCTGTCATGTCTATTTCGGCAAGGTGACCTGCGCCACGGCTGACGGCCGAAAGGCATTCGAACCGGTTTCCGAGGGCATTTCGCCGGTGCAGGGCGCGGACCGCAACGGTCCCACTGCCGTGATCAAATCCGCGGCGAAGCTCGACCACCTGCGCACCGGCGGCACGCTCCTCAACCAGAAGTTCACGCCGCAGTTTTTCAAGGACGATTCCGCGATGGGCAAGCTCACCCAGCTCGTGCGCTCCTATTTCACCATGGACGGCCACCATATCCAGTTTAACGTCGTCAATGCGGAAACGCTGCTTGAGGCGCAGAAACAACCGGAAAAATACCGCGATCTCATCGTCCGTGTCGCAGGCTACAGCGATTACTTTGTCGACCTGGGCATCGAGCTGCAGAACGAGATCATCAAGAGGACGGAACAGACAGGGGTGTGAGCCCGGTATGATCTCCCTCGGACCCCTTGCACTCGGCAACAAACCCCTTGTCGCGGGCGTCGTGGACGCCATCGTTCCATCCGCCGATCTCCTTGATTTAAGGAAAAAAGGCCTCGCCA
Source organism: Chitinispirillaceae bacterium (assembly GCA_016926315.1). The sequence goes on along the minus strand of JAFGOU010000383.1, from coordinate 2,423 downwards.
TCATCGAGATACGCGCGGACCTCATCGAGAAACCGCTGGAATGCATCGCCAGGTATGTCGCGGATATCAGTGCCGCGGTCGGCCTTCCCATGATCGGTACGGTACGTGAGAACGAGCGGACCCGTGAACGGCGTCTCGAACTATTCACCGCGATCCTGCCATTTGTCGATTGCGTTGACGTCGAACTCGGTGCGACCGATGCGGCGCCGGTCACCGAACTCGCGCGGTCACAAAAAAAAGTTGTCCTGGTGTCAGAGCACGATTTCGAAACGACACCCGACACGCCGGGCCTGCAGTCGATCGTCGATCGCGCAATCGCCCAGGGCGCGCAGATCGTCAAGGTCGTCACCACCGCCCGGGACGAAGAGGACGCGTGGCGGCTGCTGGAATTCGCCAAAACCTGCGCAACCCCGATCGTGGCCTTCGCCATGGGGGAGGCGGGAATCTTTTCCCGCCTGCGGGCGTGCGAGTATGGGTCGCTGTTCACCTACGGGTATATCACAAAGCCCGTCGCGCCGGGGCAGCTTTCGGTGGGGGAGCTGCTGGAGGGGCGGCCCGGCGTCAATCAGAAGAGCGCATAATATTACGGCTTTTAGCCGTCTTGAATTGATAGATGACGGGAAAAGCATAACCGTTGTTCCCCTGCCATCAGACCCGATTAGCGCATTACGGGGAAAATATAAGGGTTGCCGCTTGTCTGAGGCCCTGGCAGGGTATCGCACCAGGGAGCGTCCGCGTGCCTGACCGGTTTGTCGTTTGCCGATGCGTTTATTGCCGCAACAGCCTCGCTCACCGGTGGAACACTCATTCATAAGGACCCGGAATTGGAAGCGGTGAGCGCGCTTGTCGTTACGGAGCCTTTGCCGTTCAAGCCCGGAAGAAAAAAGCCGAGCTAACGGAGCGACCCCCACCCCTCAATTGAACCGCGGCGACCGGTAATCAGGAATCATGATGAGCCCCCAGTTGTCGAAATCGAACCCTATCCCGAGCGTGAACCGGTCTCCGCCGATGGGCGCCGGCCGGTCGATGCCGCGGTCCCAGCGTATTTTGACCGCCAGCGGCATGCCGTTGAAGGTCGAAGCCTGGAGCCGAAGCTCCGCGCCATAGGAAACGAGCCAGTCGTCACGGTTGAAGTCGAGAAAACGGGAGGGATGGTCGAATCCTGCGCCGCCGCTCAGGTTCAGGGTACCGTAGATTTTTTCGAGGTAGAGGATTCCGATCCGCTTGTCGATAAGCGAAGGGGAGAGCGGGAAGCGGTAGGAGAGGGTGGCGCTGATGACCGCATTGCCGGTGACAAGGACCGTGTCCACGGGAAGGGTGTCGATTATTCCATTCCTGTCCTTAAGTCGTTCCTTGCGGAAATAGTAGGTGTATCCCGGGACCCATGCCACCGGCAGGTAAAATGAGGGAAACACGGTGTCCTGTTTGATAATGTCGATAGCGTTGCCGCGCACGTCGGCATAAATACTGTGGCGCGCGTACCACGGCGCATTGATGCCGAGCAGGAGGTGACCGACCGCCTCGTGAAACCGGTAGGTGTCGTATAGTTCTTCGAGAAACGAGGTGTTGGTCGAAAAGCTGTTCTCCTCCTTGAGCGAGTACTGGTGCCAGTAGTTATACTGCGTCTTGAGCGCCAGGCCGCGCGGCGAGATGGAGGCGCGGGAGTCGATGGCGCGTCCGCTCATGGTCGCCAGTGCGCCGGCGCGGTACCCCTTGCCGAGATTGTACCCCACTGACTTGAAATCCTCAGGATCCACGGTGACGTCATACCGGTTCCAGCCGCCAAGGGCGTGGACGGCAAGCTGGTCGTCGGAACCGGAGAGCGCGCCGCCGCCGCCGCCGAAATAGTGCGAAACAAGGGCGTAGGCATTGTGTATCTGGACGTTATACGGCATCACCTCCACGATGCTTGAATCGATATCATTTAAAAACGACTCCTCTCCCGCGATTCCCCTGATGAGGTAATCGAAGGTAAGGGTAAGAGGGAGGCGGCTGGTGGAGGAAAAAATGCCGGCGTCATAGGTCCGGCGCAGGTCGATACCGCCCACGTCAAGGTTGATAAACTGGTAGAGCCGGTGCGGCTCGAGGAGGAAATAACCCCCGATTTCGCTACCTTTCCCCATCCACGACGCGGGTTCCAGCCAGTTCATGACGGCTCCGGCCTTGAACCGCGAGCTTCCGGCGAAGACGTTGCTTTCGGTGGAAACGAGCTGCTCGACAACGGCCGTGGGAATGCAGAGGAATTGCCGCAGTCGGTGAACGTAGGGTTTCGGCTCGGGGTAGGTAATCGGCACAGGGGCCGCTTTTTCGAGAGGCCGGCGGTTGGCCAGCGCCTTGTCAACAGTGCCGCCCGACCGGGGTTCGATCGAATCAAGCATGAAGATCCCGTACCCGGAGGAATCGTATCCCGCATAGGCGAGTTT
>JAFGOU010000034.1 GCA_016926315.1 Chitinispirillaceae bacterium | reverse complement strand
GAGGGCTATTGCAAGGATTATCACGCCAAAGAGGTTGCGTATCGCAATCATCCATTTGCCGGGCTTCGGTAGAAACGAAAGACCAGCGCCGGCAAATGGCCATGGAAGCGCCATGCCGAGCCCCAGCAGGAGCGGAAGCAGCAATCCCACCTTTGCCCCGCCGCTGTAAAGCGTCGCCGAGTAAAGAATCGTTGAAATCACCGCGGGCGCCACGCATGCGCCGGCAAGCAGCGCCGCCACGATACCCATGAAAAAGGCAGCGGCGAATTTCCCGGCGTTTTTTTCATTATGGCGGATCCCGCTGCGAAAACGGGTAAAATCGATATGAATGATATCAAACATACCGAAGGCGAGTATCCCGAATATGATCGCAATGATGATATTAAAGGCAGGCAGGGAGTTGATGGTGCCGAACTGCGTACCGCTCAACACCGCAATCAATCCAACGATACCATACACCATTGCCATCGCAAAACCATAGACCGATCCAAGAAGAAAACCCCGGAGCCGAGAGCCGGCCTGCGCTACCGCGCCGAGAATCGCCACCGTAATCGGTATCATGGGCAGCACGCACGGAGTGAGATTGAGAGCAATGCCGCCTAAAAGCACCAGGATGATAACCAGCCAGATGTTTTTTCCCGCAAAGGCTTCTGCACCATCGCGGGTAGCCGGAGGATTTCTCAGGAAAGCAAGAAACTTCGATGCGCTTTGATAGCCGCCCGTTCTGCCCTCGATACGAAAGCCGTCTGCGAGCTCTTTCCATCCGCCCGCACCGGAAAATTCGCTTTCATCTCCCGTGTATTCGGAAAGTTCCTGTACGGTACCATCCGCGGTATCACTGGAAAAGACAAATTGTTTTTTGGTTGGAAAAAAACATTTTTTTTCGTCGCATGCCTGGTATTGAATAAACCCCCGCACGCGCCATGGTCTTGTCAAAACAGGATAGGTTAAAACAACCGTTTCTTCACCGGTATAGACACCCGCCTTCGTGCCGTCAAAATTTCGAAAGGGTTTCGACCGGGGGAGGGTAACCGCAGAAGTTCCCAGCCCCTGGCTTAGTACGGTCTGAATGGTAAAAAACCTCGATTCTTCGCTGAATATATGGATTTCCTCGCCCATTTTCAGCGTAAGTTCCACTCGAATGACGGAGTCATTCACCGAGCCGAGCAAACGCGATAGAATGGTTACCGGTTCCCGCTCCGCCTCGGCCGGAAACGCTTGACCGGAAAGATCTTGTGCCATGACGTATGCCTGGCACATCAAAAAAAACACCGCAAGACTTTGAATGGATCGTTGTTTCATCTGGATAGTCTTTCTCCATTCCATTGCACGGGGTCAGGGCTCCCGCGGTTCCGGGGTATCATGCAATCAACTATCGTATACATCGGTGGCGCTGCAGTGTTTAATATATATGAGGGTAGACCCTTAATGGTTCCCTGGTTTCACGCAAAACGGAGCGTGCTTGCGCCGCTTTTCCCGGGATGACGGCCTCATTTCTCCACCATGGTCCCCGAAGCGTCGGTCTTGACGAGATAGACATCGGTTGACGTCTGGTTGCTCCGGGTCTGGGTCGTGAACCCGGCAAAGACAAACCCTCCCTCCTTGAGCGCGGTTACGGAATTTGCACGGTCACCAAGCGCACCACCGTACATCTTGCGCCACTCCTCCCCGCCGTCGGAGGAAAACTTGACAAGAAGGGCGTCCTCCCCGCCGCCCGTGGCGTTGATCACCGATCCGGCCGCGATAAAACCGCCGTCGGGGGTTGTGCGAATCGAGGTGATCGTGGAATTGCCGCCTGCACTCGTTATTGGCCGTGTCCATAGGGTGTCGCCCTGTTCCGACACTTTTAAAACAAACCCGGTGATCGTGCTTGATAATATGCTAATCGTATAGCCGCCCACGATGTAGCCGCCAGTGGTTTGCCGGACCGCCATTGCGATGTCCCGCGCTCCCCGATGGTACGTCCGTGTCCAGACCGTATCGCCTTTTGCGTCAGTCTTGACTATAAGCAAATCGGTGTCGGTAACGGTTCCTCCCCTGCTCCCCGCCTCTCCTGCGATTATATAGCCGTCGTCCGCCGTTTGAACGACGCAGTAGACAGCGGAACTTCCCAAGGCATTGTTCATATATTCCTTCTGCCACTCCTCTTTTCCAGAAGAATTGGTTTTAACCATAAAGGGAGTACTGACCGCAACGCTTCCGCTCCTTCTGGCCGAAGCGCCGCAGGCAATATATCCTCCCTCCTTGGTGGCGAAAGCCGAAACACCCTTGGTAATGGCGTTACTGGCGTCGATACCCCCACCTACGGAGAACTTAGCGGTCCATTCCAGCGAATCGCCCTTAATGCTTGCTTTGAGAAGTAACAGCTGCTCGGTGGTTGCGGATGAATCGGTCCCGCAGAGGATATAGCCGCCGTCAGACGCTTGAACGAGCGAATACGCGTTCTGCTTAGACACGGTACTGCTGAACATTTTATAAGACACCGGGTTCCCAAGGTTGTCGGTTCGCATCAGGAAAGGCCATCGTGCGTTGAGCGTCGGCTCGGAAATGTTCCCGCAGAGAGCGTAGCCGCCATCCGCCTCAATCACCGAACATCCGGTGTCGTTCGTGGCCGGTCCGCCCCACACCCTGGGCCACATGGGCAGCACGGTGATCGACCACGAAAGCGTGTCCTTGAGTCCAACAGGGTCTTCGGCTGTCATCATCACGTCCACTCGTGCAACGACATCCGACGGTTCAGGCGCTCCGATCACGATGCCCGATGTTTGAGCTAGCGTAAGCCATGCCGGTCCGGCAAGTTTTTGGTAGATAATCGCATCGCCGCCCGCATCGGTCGCGCGCAGCGTGTCGAGATACGTATTGCCGACGAATACCGTATCGGACATGGAATCGGGATGGGTCACAAACACCGGCGGAACGGTGTCGCGCATCGTAATAACCACGGTTTCGCTGTCGCGCATGACCGGGTTGCCGTTGTCTGTCGCCAAAAACGTGACGGTATAGCTCCCGGCCTGGGCCCCTGTGGGCGTCCAGGAAAACCGGGCGGTGGTCATGGTTAACGCCGTGAGGGAGGCGCCCTGCGGCGGACTGGTCATTGAAAACCGTATCGAATCGCCGTTGGTGTCGCCCGCAGTAACCGTAAATTCGAGCGGTACGCGTTCGAACCCTGTCTTTGCACCGATGGGAGCAAGCACGGGCGCGTGGTTGACGTTACGGACCGTGATGGAAACCGTCTGCGAATCGGAAAGCGGCGGCGAGCGATTGGTCTCGGTAACACGAAACCGCACGGTATAAACGCCCGCCTGGCTGAACGACGGCGTCCAGGTGAACACATTCCCGGCAAGCTGCGCGCCTGAAGGAAACGAAGACATGGAGTAGGAGAGCGGATCGCCGTTCGGGTCGGTCGCGCTGAGCGTTATCCTCAACCGCACGCCTTCGTCAATAGCGGTATCGACCGGCTTGGCCAGCCGGGGCGGGAGATTCGGCATGATCACCCGCACGGTCCAGATGAGCGTGTCGCTTTCCGTGCCATTGGACGCGAGTGCAAACAGCGAATCGGTCCCGGTGTCGGCCGCCGCCGGTATCCAGGTGACCGTGCCTGCAGAATCGATCTGCGCGCCCGGGGGCGTCGGCGGTTTTCTGAATGAAAACACCAGCGGCTTGCTGTTCGGATCGACCGCCGCAAGCGGTGCCCTATAGGTCATACCTACCGTTGCGCTGTCAGGAAGTTCGCCCGGTTTGGTGGTAAAAAACGGTTTGGTCTCCTGCTGCGAAGTGATAAATACGCGGATGGTAACCGTATCAAAGCCGGCATAGGGATCGGTGACGAGGATTTTAAACGTGTCCACGCCGGTCTGATCGGGCCGGTAGGGCGAGATGGTCACGGTGGTGCCGGCCCGGGTAAAAACCGGCCGGACTGAAGCCTTTGACGGGAAGGTCAAAAACGAGAAGGTCAGGGAATCGCCATCCGGGTCCGTAGCGCTGAGGCTGAACGACGCCTCACCGCCCGTCGTCATGCTGGTGTCCTTGTGGGTTATGGAAAACAGCGGTGCCGCGTTCTGAGTCACGCGCGCGGTGTCCGCCCTGTGGTTTCCGCTTTTATCAACAGCACGGACCACGATCGTGTTCGCGCCATGGTCGAGCTGAATGGCGCGGGCGAAAAGCTGGCCGCCCATGTGCAGCGCCCGAAGGCCGTTCACGCTCACGGAATCAATGTCGCTCATAAGATCCGACGCCGCGACGCTCACCGTGCAGGCGCGGGTTTCGACTGTCGCGCCTTTGCGCGGCGAGAGGATAAGGAGGGAGGGCGGCGTGGTATCAATGACCGGGTCCCTGACATACGTGATATGCAGGTTTCTGCTGGTATCATTCCCCTTGTCGTCCCGCGCATAAATGACGATCGTGTCCGGACCTTCCCTGACCGCGACACTGTCCGTTTGATACAGGGAGCCGCCCGTATAGAGCATGGGACGTCCATTGCAGGTCACCTGGTCGACCTTTCCGGACGCGTCCCGCACCTCTGCCAGCACGGTAATCTGTGGAAAATAGACGGTATCTCCCTGGCCGGGACTCCGTAAAGTAATGTCCGGCGGCGTCCGGTCGTCTGCATTCCTGTTATAGGTTACGGTTATCGTTGTATCGCTCGGATTCAGCCGGTTATCGATTGCCAGAACAGGAATAACATTGACGCCTTCGGAGAGCGGGACCGAGTCCCTTTTCCACATACTGGAAGTGGAGGTCCCGCCTGCGAGTTCGGCCGGGCTGGTATTGATATAAACCAGCGAAACGCCGCTCTGGTCTTTGGTATTAACAACAACCGCGACAAACGGAACATTGACGGTAATCGCCCCGGACGGTGAAATAAAGGTTATCTCAGGACCGGTCGAATCTACCAGAACGGGCCTGGACCGAACCTCGATTAAAACCGAATCAGGGTGCGATAAAAGGTTGTCCCGGTCCCGTCCCTGCACTACGATCTTATGTATTCCGGCTGTGGTAAATGCGGTCTTGAAAACAGCGCTGCGGGTGACCGTGTCCCTGGTATTGTCCACTCTCCAGATAAAATCGAGCGTATCGCCCTCCTCTTCATTGTCGTCGGTCGCCGTCGCTGTCGCGGTCACGGTATCGCCGGTATATACCGAGAGCGGGGCCGCTGTAAACGCAAGGATCCGGGGTCGTCCTTCCAGAATGGTAAGGCGCATGTGCGCCAATGGACTCAACTCGCCGTCATTATCCTTCGCTTTCATGAAAACAGTGCGCTCGCCGGCCTGCGCGAACACCTTTGCAATCACGCTGTCCGCGGGGGGCGTCATCGTGTCGTTAAGCCGCGCGCTGTCGCCTTCCCAGTTGAACAGCAGTACCTTCACAAGCGGAGCGCGACCGCCCTTTGCGGCAGTGTCGCTGAAAAATACCGGGATATCGAACTCCACATTGATATATGCGCTCACCGTATCCTTTAAAAACTGCGCCTGCGGAGCGGAACCCGGGACATAATTGATCCCGTTTTCATCGAGCGGGTTATTGCGGGCACAATTGAACACGGCGAAAACAACAATGGCGATGACCACCGTTGCGATGACCATAGAATGGAAAAAACGACCATCAGACATGGGCCCCCCTGGCAAGAAATGCTTTGACCGGCAAGCCACCCCTCATTTGGCTGCGTGCCATATAATATACTATGGGTTACCGAATCTTCATGATAAAATACCACCTGTCACGCCGGCGGGTCCGAAATATGGAGATGACCCTGAATCCGTCAAACCATGTACCGGCACTGTCCGCATGGTAACCGTCGGACAGGTGTCTTCCGCCGGCGCCGATGTATTTTTTACCGGCAGGCGGGTGAATTTTCCAGGAATCGAAAATAGCATTTTAAGTCCCCTTTACTTTTTCCTGTAATCACCTTACCATTGAGGGTGGCAATTTTTCTTTATCTTCCGAAAGGACAGTACCATGCCGAAAACCAGCCAAACAGGAAAAATACCCCCGAACAGCGGCCTCGATTTTACCTGGGCGCTCCGGTTCAAGGGAAAAACTGTCGAGGACATCCGCCGCGGGTTCCTGAGCAACCTGGAATATAACCTCGCCAAGGACCGTTACTCGCTTACACCCTATGACGAATTCCTGAGCCTTTCCTATACCGTACGCGAACGGCTCATTGAACGGTGGATCGCCAGCCAGCAGCACTATAACAACGATAATGTCAAACGGATCTATTATCTTTCCATGGAATTCCTTCTCGGCCGCCTCCTTGCCGACAATATCATCAACCTCAGGATCGCCGACGCATGCAAACAGGCGATCAGTGAACTTAACCTCGATATGGAGGAGATCATCGACCAGGAGCACGACGCCGGACTGGGCAACGGCGGTCTCGGACGCCTTGCCGCCTGCTACCTCGACTCCATGGCCACCCTCAAACTACCGGCGGTCGGTTACGGCATCAGGTACGAATTCGGCATTTTCAACCAGAAAATCGTGAATGGCAACCAGAAAGAGGTTCCCGAAACCTGGTTGCAGCTCACCAACCCGTGGGAAATAGAGCGGCCGGAGTACAAGCAGACCATCCATTTTTATGGAAAAACGATGTACGTGCGCGAGCGCGATGGAACAACCCGTTTCCAGTGGGTTGACACCAGTGACGTGATCGCGATACCCTTCGACATCCCGATTCCGGGCTATGGCGTAAATAATGTAAACACCCTGCGACTCTGGTCGGCGCGCGCGGCCGAAGAGTTCAATTTCCAGGAGTTCAACCAGGGCGATTATATCGGCGCTTGCGAATCAAAAATGACCAGTGAGAACATATCCAAGGTGCTCTACCCGAATGACAACAACGTGTCGGGCCGCGAGCTGCGGCTCAAGCAGCAGCATTTTTTCACCTCGGCTTCCCTCCAGGACATCATCCGCCGTTTTAAAAGGAAGAATCCCGATTTTTCCACCTTTGCCGACAAGGTGGCGATCCAGCTCAACGACACCCATCCATCAATCGCCATCGTCGAGCTCATGCGGCTGCTCGTGGATGAGCACGGCGTCGAATGGGACGCGGCGTGGGCGATCGTCATCCGCACCTTTGCCTATACCAATCACACACTCATGCCCGAAGCGCTTGAACGGTGGCCCGTTCCCATGATGCGCCATCTTCTCCCCCGCCATCTCGAAATCATTTTCGAAATAAACGCCCATTTCCTTCGTGAAGTGTCGTACCGGTATCCCGGCGACACCGACCGTTTGCGCCGGATGTCGATCATCGAGGAGAGCGACGAGCAGCAGGTGAGGATGGCCTACCTCGCCATTGTGGGAAGCCATTCGGTAAACGGCGTCTCGCGACTGCACACCACCCTGCTCTGCGAAAAACTGATGCGCGATTTTTACGACATGTGGCCGGAAAAATTCAACAGCAAGACCAACGGCATCTCCCCGCGTCGCTGGCTCTACAAGGCGAACCAGCCGCTCAGCCGGCTGATATCCGGCACCATCGGGGAAGGCTGGGTCACCGACCTTTCCTCGCTTAAAAAACTGGAAAACTACGCCGACGATCCCGCGTTCAAGAAAAAATGGGACCTTGCGAAACACGCCGCCAAGCAGGATTTTGCCGCAAAGATTCTCAAGTCCGACGCTATCTCGATAAACATCGATACCCTGTTCGACGTCCAGGTCAAGCGCATGCATGAATACAAGCGGCAGCTCATGAATGCCCTGCACGTCATCCACCTTTACCAGCGGTTAAAAAGCGGGGATAGTGAAGGCTTTGCCCCCCGGACGGTCCTGTTCGGCGGCAAGGCGGCGCCCGGTTACTTTATGGCAAAACTGGTCATCAAATTCATCAATAATATAGCCGGAATCATCAACAACGACCCCTCCACCAGAGAGCTGCTCCAGGTGTACTTTCTCCCCAACTATCGCGTGTCTCTGGCCGAATGGGTGATTCCTGCAACCGACCTTTCCGAACAGATCTCCACCGCGGGCATGGAAGCTTCGGGCACCGGCAACATGAAGTTTGCGCTCAACGGCGCGCTCACCATCGGCACCATGGACGGCGCGAACGTGGAAATGGCGGAACAGATCGGCGAGGACAACATGTTCATTTTCGGCCTGCGCACGAATGAGGTGGATGATCTTCGCATCCACGGTTATAATCCCTGGGACTACTACCATAAAAGCCCGGTACTCAAACAGGTGCTGGACCTCATTAATTCCGGCTTTTTCAGCCCGGAAGAGCCGCACCTGTTCAAACCGATCTTCGATTCGCTCATGCAGGGCGGCGACCGGTTCATGGTCCTGGCCGATTTCGACGCCTACGTCGAGTGCCAGAAAAAAGTCTCTGCACTATATACAAGCGATCCTGCGGAGTGGACACGCCGATCGATTCTTAACGTTGCAAGGGTAGGAATTTTTTCCTCGGACCGCGCAATTGACGAATACGCAAAAGAGATCTGGGGCGTTGATCCGCACGAGGTTTCGCTCGAAGACAACGTTTTGGAAAGCAGGAAAAGCAGGGAGTGACGGTTACTTCACAAACGTCCCGTTCTCATACTCCTCGAACGCCACGCGCAACTCCTCTTCGGTGTTCATGACGACAGGTCCGTACCAGGCGATCGGCTCCCCGAGCGATATCGCGGCGGCATCATTTTATGAGAGGCCGGCAGGTTGGCCCACAACTGAAACCCGTACATCTTTCCGGTTTTATCGCCTTTGGGCATCTCCTGATGGATGATCCCGCTCCCGGCCGTCATCCACTGGACATCGCCGCTGCCGATGGTGCCCTTGTTTCCCATACTGTCACCATGTTCAACACTCCCCTTCAGCACATAGGTGATGGTCTCGATCCACCGGTGCGGATGCCAGGGAAATCCGGCAAGGTATTTGGATGGATCGTCGGACCTGAAATCATCAAGCAGCAGAAACGGATCGGTTAACGCAGCTTCAGGGTTGCTGAAAATACGTTTGAGATGGACGCCGGCGCCCTCAATAGTGGGGCGCGACGGGAAAGTCTTAACTACTGATCTTGTAACCATAGGTCCTCCCTGTGTATTTGCAGAATAAATACTTCAGGGGTGGCGGGCGGAGCAATGACAGGGAAACCTCCTGCAAAATTCAACCCGTACAACTATTGCCGTACCAATTCGATACACTTTGATTCGATTTTATGTTCCACTTTGAACAACCCCTTTAAAAACACCCTTTTTTCGCCTTGTTTTGTTTGGCATCCCCCTTGCAAAACTATACCGGTGGATAGAAAAAACAACCTTAACAAGGAACCTTATATGGAAGCGAAAAAGGTGATAGACAGGCGCAACATAAGGCTCGAAAAGGTGATGAGTAAGGATTTTATCCCCTTTCTCGGCGGAAGACCTGACAGAACAACGATCATCTGCAGCGATGACATCATGAACCTTACCATCACGCTTAATACCACCGTTTCGGTGGATGCTTTTTTAAAAACTCTGTAACCTTCAAAAAAGGAGGACGTATGTCACTCATTCGTTACGAAACCGCGCCGGTATCCACCCTGCTAAGCGACCTGGACTCCATTTTCGGGGAGACTTTTGACTGGAGCGGCCGCAGTTTGTCAGGGCAATTGTATCCGAACGTCGACATTACAGAATCAGACACAGGATACAAAATAAGGGCCGACCTGCCGGGACTGACCCGTGAGGCGATCACGGTAAGCGTTGAGGATGGTGTTTTATCGATAAGCGGCGAAAAGAAACGTGAAGTGGAAAAGAGCGACAAGGACCATTACTGCCACTTTGAAAGGAGTTACGGAACTTTCCGCAGGTCGTTCTCTTTACCGGCCCATGTTGACAGCGCAAACATAGCGGCGAAATATGCCGACGGCGTACTTGAGGTGAACCTGCGGAAAACCGAGGAGGCAAAACCGCGGGCCATTGAGATCAAGGTTTCATAAGGGTAGAAAAACCAAACAGACAGGAAGCTCAGGGCCGCATTGCAAGCGGCCCTTACTTTTTTAATCGGGCACCGTTCCTTGCCGACCTGTTTTATTAATCGTCTCGAAATTATCTGCACACAATTGTGGAAAGGGTACTGTCATTTCGAGCCCGCGTAAGCGGGAGAGAAATCTCTTTACCGTAATGAGATTTCTCCTC